>JAYUYU010000290.1:0-2400 GCA_043752365.1 Myxococcales bacterium
CGATCCGGCCCAGCTACCTGCCGGTGAACGGTGAACGGCGCCCACTACCGCCTGGTGCTCTTCACCGTCTGCGCGCGGATCGCGGTGCCCGCTCACAAGCCGTACTCGCGAAACACCGACTCGAAGACTGGCCGAGCGCGAACCGTCTTCGTCGACCTCAGCGCCGTGCAGCACAGGAGCATCCGGCTGAAGGCATCGGTCATTCGAAAAGCTCGATCAACCCGTGCTGCGGGCTCTGCCGCGGCTTCGCTACGGGTTTGCCGATCGCCGCAACGATGTCGGCGTGAACATCGACTACCACGTCGAATTCGACAAGCGCTACTACAGCGTGCACCACACTCGCATCCATCAACGGGTCGAGGTGCGAGCCACGGGCGCGATCGTCGAGATCTTCCACGATAGCGAACGCATCGCCTCACATCAGCGCAGCTAGTGCCCGCCGGGCACGCCAGTGACGGCGCCGGAGCATCGCCCCGAGAACCATCGCGACCAGCTGTGGCCGCCGGAGCGTCTGATCGCGTGGGGTGCGAAGTTTGGGCCCGCGGTTGCGAAGGTCGTCGAGTTGACCCTGGCCCGGTATGTGAACCCCGAGCAGGGCTACCGCGCCTGGCCGCCTTCGGCGACTGCCAGGGCCCGCACGGCCGGGCCCCAACGCAAGAGCGACGCCCTGAACCTGGCAGGCGACCGCGCGTCGCGCAGCGCCCACAGGGTCAGCGTGGGGACCAGGCCCAGCGCTCGCGCCGAGAGGTCGTCGTCCGTCAGCCTGCTGATATCGTCCAGCACGAATCTCAACTGCGGCACGAACAGCGTAACCGCGGGCTGCGTAGCCCGGTCGGAGTCGAACAGGTCCGCCAAGCTTGTCCCCGCCGTCCAGCCCGTCTCGCTGTGGTGCAGCAGCACCGTCACCACGAGCGGCAGTGGCAGCGCCTGTTTGCTTGGCCCCATCGCCGTCAAATGCTGGTCCAAGATCCGAATCGCGTACTTCGGAACGCGAAATGGCATCAGCTCGTTCACGCTGCTCTGGTTGCTCGAGCAGCAGGTACATCAGCCCGGGCTTGTCAGCCGTTTCGACCGCAAAAAGCAGATCCGAGTGCGAGCTTGCCAGCTCGGCGTCGACATAGCTTCCGGCTACCAACTGCAGCGTTGACCACTCGATCCGCGACAGCAGCTGGTGCGGCAGCGCCGCACTCAGCACGGCCCTCGCGTGCTCGACGTTTGAGAACGTCTTTCTGAACAGCGCGTCGTGGGGGTTTTTAGGCTCCTTCGAGCGACGCGGCTTCATGAGCCAAACTGCTCGGTCCGTCCTGGGCGCGAGTTGCGTGATTTCTGGCAGCGCAAGTCGGCTTGGGATCTGGCACGGCGTCGCAACCTCCAAGGGCTACGCTGCCGGCGGTTGAAATGAAAATCCGGACGATCACGAAGACCAGCGCCGCACTGGGGCTCGTCGAGGCGGCTCACGACGGGAATGGCGATGGGTGCGGCTCCTTCCGAGCGCCAAGGCGCCACGGTTATGAGGCCTTGGCGTGAGCCAGACAGGGACGTGTCCGAAGTGCATTCTGTCTCAGAATCCGCTATGAACGAGTGGGAACTGGTTGATCTGATAGTGGCAGGTGCCCCGGTTCAAGCCCGTGATGTCCTTCCAGCGGATCAAGCAGCTGCACGAAGCGGGGTTACGCCCGCCAGGCCCGGACTTGTCGAAGTATTTGTACATTTGACTGACGACCTCGCAGGTGCCGGCGCCTGTGTGGTCGTTGATGAAGCAGCCGCCGGGGCCGAAGCCGGGCTCGCAGGCGCCGCCGACTTCTTGCTCGCCTGAGCCAAACAAGTTGAAGGAGTCGACCGGCACCAGGTTGCCGAACGTGAAGCTGGCTCCGCCGAGAATAATCGGGCCGGCCGCGTCGCAGTCCTCGCAGCTGGAGCTGCAAGACGCCTTGGCCAGCGGGAATGGCAGGCCAATACCTTGTCCGAGCTGATCCGCGTTGAGGCAAGCCGTGCGGTAGTAGGGGCCGTTGCACTCCTCGCCGTAGTGACTGGGTAGCGGCGCGCTACAAGAGCCATCGCATTGCGTGTGGCCGGAGCAGCCGCAGCTCTGGCCAAGGTCGGCAGGCGGCTGGCTACAGCCGCAGGGCAGCGTGCTCGGGTCCACGCTCGCCGCGCTGCAGCTCGTGGCGTCGGTGCCTGCGCACTGCCATTGACCGTCGCGCGCACAAACACCTGGCATGCCGTTGCTGCAGGCCGTTCCCGGAGCGCTGGCGCTCAAGTCCACGCAACCACCGCAAGCGTTTTCGCCACCGGTAGTCGCAGCGTTGCAGGCCGTCGCGTCGGCGCTGCTACATTGGTAGGTGCCGCTCTGCCGGCACACTCCGGGCCTGCCGTTGTCGCAGCCGGTGTTGACGTCGT
>JAYUYU010000291.1:0-6305 GCA_043752365.1 Myxococcales bacterium
CGCTCGACTGGCGCCGCGTCGGGCAAGGTGAGGCGCTTGACCTGCCGTAGCGTCCAGCTCAGGGCAGCGCTCGCCGCGCTAGGCATACGACCCACCAAACTTTCGAGCAGACAGCAGAACGGAATGGCAAGCTTCGCTGCGCATGATCGCCAGGGGACCAGCTCGTAGCAGGCCCTGTTGACTGCAGCAAGCAGACGCTCGGCGCGCGCCTGCAGTAACGGCTTGACGTCTGGGGGTCAGCTTGCTTCTGTTCCGGCGTGTTCATCGCTGAAAAATACGAGCAAGGGCGTCTACGTCGGCTCGCCGAAAATGCCGAGGGGGACGAGGTCCTAGATTTGGGCTGCGCACAGCTGATGAACATCGACCTACTCCGGCCAGGGCGTACGGTGACGGGTATCGACATGGAGCAACCGCGCGGCGAGGTGCGCTACGAGCGCTTCCTGGTCGGCAATGTCTTCGACCTCGAAAGCCTCGACGACGGCCGCCTGTACGATACGATCGTTGCCGGCGAGTTCATCGAGCACGTCGAACGACCCTACGACTTACTGCGCACGCTGCGTGCTCGCCTGAAACCGGGCGGTAAGCTCGTTCTCAGCACGCCCAACCTCGTCTCCCTGCCTGTCGTGCTGTTCGAGTGGGTGCTGAACCGCCGCCGCTTTTACACCTCTGATCACACCTACTACTTCGCGCCCCGCTGGGTGGAGCGCATGCTGGAGAGCACCGGGTTTCGCGTACGGGCTCTGCAAGCGGTGGGCCTTTGGCCGTTTGCCCTGCCGTGCCCCGTTGGCCTGAGCTACCAGGTCATTTACGTCGCCGACTGATCGGCTTCGGGTTCGCTGGCGCTCCGGCGCGTGCTGCGGAGCAGGCCAACCCCGCCGAACATGACGCCCATGGCGATGACGGTGGTCGTGAACAGCATTCGGAACACCAGCGCTGCCGCGATGCCGTACTCCAAACTACCGCCATGCGCAGCCGCTCCCAACAGGCCGAACGCCATCTCGGTCACGCCCAGGTTGCCAGGGGTGACGATCACCTGATTGCTGAGCTTGATGACGACCTGAAACAGCGCGGCCGACTCCGGATCGATCGGCAGTCCCACGGCGCGAAAGCACAACCACAGTATGAGGGACTGGTCGGCCATCACCAGGGCGCTGGCGGCCAGGAAGCGCAAGGTAAAGCCAGGGCTCCGGAAGCTGCTCATGGAAGTGACGAGCAAGGCGTTTGCACGCGCCTGCGCGTTGGCAAGGCGTCCCGGTCCGAGCCGAAGCTTGCCCAGCAGCTTCGCCGCCAGGAATGGCGCAAACATCAACGCCACGAGCACCACCGCGATCACCGGTAGCACCGGCATGCCGGCGAGCTTCAGCCCCGGCGCGAGAACCGCGAGCACCAACAGACACAGACCAAACCCGAACGTCGTGTCCAGCCAGACGAACATGAACAGCCCGGTGGCGTAGGTCTGGTACGAAACGCCGAACTCGCGCTTGAGCGTCAGGCCGCGATACACGTTGCCGAGCTGCGGAACGAGCAGGTTCAGAAATTGCCCCAACACGACGATGCGAAACCACACCCGCTGCGCAATCTTCACGCCGCCCGCCTGACCTACCGCGAGCGCCATGCGCGCGGCCACGAACACGTAGTTGAGCAGCGCCAGAGGTAGCAGCGCCAGCCACATCCAGAGCGGGAGCGACGCCAGTTGTTTGAGCGGCGCAGGATTTTGCAGGAGCTGCCGCGCAGCGATGGCGAGCAGCACACCGCCCATCACCCAAGAAAGGACCCGCCGAAATGGGCGGACGCGGTCTTGCCACGTGTGCACGGGTTTGTGAGATGCGATCAAACTAGCGGCCGGTTGGCCGGACCAGTGAACCCAAGGGAACTCGGCCGTGATGCCATGGATCTGAGCTCGCGCAGGGGCCTTGGATAGTAGAAGACCGCCGGGATGCCAACCCTGGAGCCCTGACTCAGCATTCTTCAGTCAGCTCGAACACGGGCGGCGCTGGCGCGGTGCGCAGTGCTTACCAGTAGCTGAGCCGTCTCTTGTCGAGCTGCGGGAGGGATCGTATAGCGACGCCCTCGGTCCAGCCCTGGGTGGGGTGGCCGGGGTTAGCATGAACATTTCCGCAGCCACTGAGGTCGACCCGTCGCCGAACGACACGACTCCGGAGCCTCCGGCGGCTAGTCCGGCGACGCCCTCACGAATCCCGAAGTGGCTGCAAGGCAGCCGGCCGCAAGATCTCTTGTTGGTGGGTGCGCTGCTTGGCCTGTGCGTCCTAGTCAAGCTGCTCTGGCTCACGCACCTCGACATTTACTGGGACGCAGGCGCCAAATGGCACTTCGCGCGGCAATTGTCCTACGCCAACGACTTCAGCCACGCCACGTGGAGCCATCACATGGCGCGCTTCGGTGTGAACGTGCCGTCGTACTTGGTGCAACACCTGCTCGGCACGGGTGCGAGGGTCTACTACGCGTGGCCGGTGATGAGCTTCACCTTGCAGGTGCTGTTCGTTTACTTGCTGGCGCGACAGCTCTCGGGGCGCGCGGCAGCGGTCCTGGCCGCGCTGCTGATGATCTTCTTCACCGGCATGACGCGGAGCGCGTCGCAGCTCCTACCGGACGGTTTGTCGGGTACCGCCGCGATCGTCGCGGGCTATGCCTTCGTGCGCTTCCACGAAGAGCTGGGCCCCAAGCGTCAACGCTGGCTGCTGCTCGTTGGCTTGGCCTGCGTCTGGGCCTATGCGATCAAGGAATCGAGCGTCTTGATGTTCCCGGGCGTGGGCCTGGCCGTCTTGTTCAGTCGTCGCTCGTTGAAGGAAGCGCTCGTCTTCAGTGGCGTCATCGTCGCCTACGCAGCGCTCGAAACCTTGGGCTTTCGGTTGTTTACGCCCTACGCGCACCGGCTAGCCATCGTGCAAGAGGGGCACGGCCTCTATCAGCCGGTCACCTTCGTGCAGCTCGTTGCCAACCGCTTCACGAACCTCGACCCGCCTTGGCGGACGTTGTTTTTGGTCGGAACGCCGTGCCTGGTCTACCAGGCCTTCTTCGGAGACAAGCGTGGCAGATTGCTCACTTTGTTTCCGATCGGATTCGTATTCTTCCTGACCTTCTTGGTCCGCAGCATCGACCCGCTGCTGCAATGGACGGCGTTCAAGCCACGCTACATGGCGCCAACGGCGCCGTTCTTTGCCGTGGCGATCGGCGTATTCGTGGCGAGCATGGTCTCGAAGCTCTGGCGACGCTTCGCCCTGCCTGGCTGGCGAAGCTGGCCGCAACTCGCAACCGCTCGAGCGGGAGTCTTGACGCTTTTGCTGTGCACGATGCTCGGTTTGTACGTTTTTCAGCAAGAGCGCGCGTCGCTGAAGAAGCATCCTTTGGTGGAGCTCAAACGCGACGCTGACATCGTCAACGACGCCTACCGTCGCAACCTGCCGATCGTACAAAAGGCGAAGCTTCCGCGCGGCGCGGATGCTATCTACGGCCCGCGCGGCCTGAACACCATCTACGCCGTGTACCTCGACGATGCCGAGGTGGTCCGTGCTAGCGCCAAGCCAGGCTGGCTGCCGGATATCACCGATGCGGTTCAACTCCCCAAGCGTGGCAAGAAATATTCGTACATTGCCAGAGACCCCAAGCTCTATCGCGCCGCCGACGAGCTCGAGAAGATGATCGAAGATGGCTGCGCCTTGGTCGTCACCACGAAGCGAAGTCGGGTAGGTCTCGGCAGCAAGCGCGTGTTACCGGCCAAGTGCAAGGCGCCCACGGGCGAGGCTATTCCGCACTGAAACGAGGCTCGGGCCGATGGCCATCGGGTCATCTGGTGGGGCTCCGGCGGTTCTGCCACATTTGCGGGGGTGGTGGCCAAGACATGAACGCGCAGGTGCTCATCGACTCCATCGTGCGTCAGGTCACGGTGTTGATCGCCCAGCTCGCGACTTCGGGAGGCATTCGAGCACCGCTCTCGCACGTGGCCAATCAGGTGTTCGTGGATTTGGCCCGCGAGCTCGAGGCTCAGGGCGTCAGCCGCAAGGTGAGCGCGGACATGTTCGGCATGGCGCTGCGCGCCTACATCCGCAAAGTGCGGCGGCTGAGTGAGGCGCAGACCGAGCAGGGGCAGACGTTGTGGCAGGCGCTCCTGGAGTTCGTACGTGCCCAAGGTCTGGTGACGCGAGCTCGCGTGCTCGAGCGCTTCGATCTCGATGGTGAGCTTCAGGTGACGGCGGTGCTGCGCGATCTCATCGAGAGCGGACTGGTGTTCTGCTCTGGCTCAGGCAAGGGCGCGGTCTATCGAGCCGCCAGCGACGAAGAGCTCGACCGTCTCATGCAACTGTCGGACGAGAGCGGCCTCGACGAGCTCGCCGCGGGGCTGGGCGGCGAAAGCGGGAATGGCGGCGGTGTTGGCGGTGCTGCCGGCAGCGGCGGCGGCCCCGAGCTCGGTTGTGACGAGAGCGAGTTCAGGCTTCGCGCCGTAACGAACGAAGCTTCGGGTTCGTTTGACAACTTTTTCTACGGCGCGGAGGGTCGGCTGCTCTCCGTGGGGCACGGCCATTTCCTTTACCGCTACACCTACGACGAGCAAGGACGAATCACCCTGGTGGAGAACGACGAATCGGATGTGGGTTGGCAGGTTTACTACGGCGTCTCAGCGCGCGCGAACACGAGCACGGCTTCAATGACTCTATCCTGGTCGGTATGGCTCAACCCCGGAAAAATCGGCAGGCTCAGCACCTCACGCGCGGCTCGCTCGGCTTGCGGGTACGAGGCATTCTGCGCGGCAAAGACCGGCTGCTGGTGCAAGCAACGCTCGTAGTGAATCTGCGTCGGAACACCGTGCAGAGCGAGCGCCGCGGCCAGCGCCGCGCGCCGCGGAGAGCGAACCGTGTACTGCGCGAAAACGTGTTCGTTGCCGGGTAGCACTTCCGGCACCTGTACGTGTCCGCGCAGCGCGGCCGTGTAGCGCGCGGCCAGCTGACGGCGCTCGTCGAGGTCGGCGTCCAAATGCGGGAGCTTTGCCAGCAGCACGGCCGCCTGCAAGGTGTCTAGCCGCGCATTCATGCCCACGTGGCCGTGCAGCTTGCGGTCCAAGCTGCCGTGCGAGCGCACGGCGCGCAGCACCTGGGCTAGGTCGTAATCATCCGTGAAAACGGCGCCGCCGTCGCCGTAGCAACCCAGGGGCTTGGTCGGAAAGAAGCTGGTGCAGCCGACGCGCGTGAGGGCGCCACTTGGGCGCCCGTGCCGCTTGGCGCCGAAGCTCTGCGCCGCGTCCTCGATGACCGGAACTCCGTGCAAGCTGGCCAGTCTGCCAATCTCGTCCAAAGCCGCGGGTTGGCCGAACAAGCTGACGGGCAGCACGGCACGCGTGCGCGCGCCGAATGCGCCTGCCAGCCTGCCTGGGTCCAAGCCGAACCCGCTGGGCTCGATGTCGACGAACACCGGCGTGGCACCGACCAGGCTGATGACCTCGGCGCTGCTGATCCAGCTGAAGGGCGTCGTGACGACCTCGTCGCCCGGTCCCACACCCAGCGCGCGCAGCGAAAGCTCGAGCGCTTGGGTGCCGCTGCCGACGGTCAAACAGTGAGCGACGCCCACACGCGCAGCCAGGGCTTCCTCCAGCTCGGCCACCTCCGGCCCCATGATGAACTGGGCGTGCTCGAGCACGGCTTGCATGCGGCGCTCGATTTCCGCGGCGTAGCGCGCGTGCTGCAGCTTCAGGTCGTTGAACTGCACGGCACCTCGCGCTGCCCGGCTTCGTCGTCCAAGTCGAGGCACGAAAGCCGGCCGGGGCTCAGCTCTTGGTAGCGCAGCCCCGATTCGGGGCAGGTCATGACGCCTGCTTCGGCTACGCTCAAGCGCTGACCATGGCGGCTCATCCAGCCTTGCTGCCGGGCGGGATTGCCGACCACCAGCGCGTAGTCGGGCACGTCGTGGGTGACCACCGCGCCTGCGCCGACGAAGCAATAGCGCCCGAGCGTGACGCCGCAGAGCACGGTCGCATTGGCGCCGATGCTGGCTCCGCGTCGAACCAGCGTCGTGCTGTACGAGCCCCTGCGGCTCAGCTCGGCGCGCGGATTTTTGACGTTGGTGAAGACGCACGAAGGCCCGATGAACGCATCGCTTTCGACCTCCAGGCCAGCGTAGAGGGACACGTTGTTTTGCACCTTCACGTCGTTGCCCACGACGACGCCGCTCGCAACGAACACGTTCTGACCCAGGCTCACGCGCTCCCCCAAGCGCGCGCCCGCCATGACGTGACTGAAGAGCCAAACCTTGCTGCCAGCGCCCAGCGTCGCGCCCGCATCGATGACCGCGCTCGG
>JAYUYU010000292.1:0-6293 GCA_043752365.1 Myxococcales bacterium
GGCATGCCTTCGGGGGCAACCTGGAATACTCATGCCGGACTTTCACGACACCCGCTCAGCCCTGCGCAGCTCGCACCCGCGACCGGCCCGCTGGCACGACGGTGTTGTTCCAGTACTACATGGGTTGGTCGTTAGGGGCGCTGTAGGGCGCGTCCCGGATTGAAGTCGCCGGCGCGCCCGTAAGCGTGCCCGTGCCCGCATTCACATCGGCATGTCGGGGCGGCTGGCGGTCGTGACGAAGGAGTTACGCGGCCAGTGGCGGTAGTACTCGACCTTCATCACGGGCGTGCCGTCATCGGCGTCGACGTCGTCGGTAAGCTTGCCCAGCACGCGCACGAGCGAGCCGCGGTTCACGCTTTTCTCGCCGATGTCATCGGCGGGTGAGAGCACGACCCGTGCGTGCACGATTGCGAATTCGTGCTCGCCTACGGTGACTCGGCAGGTCTGTTCGTCCAGGCCTTCGCACAGGTTGCGCGCTTCGAGCGTGCGCACGCTGAGGGTAAGGTCAGCCACGCCGCCCGGGCCTTCAGCTCGCTTATTGACGATGCCGAAGACGCTGACCTTGTGCTTCTTCCACTCGAGCTTGTCGCGCTCCGCCATCACCGGGTCGTACTCGCGGGCGCCGGCGTCAGCGTCGTCCTCGGCGCTGAGCGCCGAGTAGGTGCGGCTGTAGCCGTAGGGCCCGGCCGAGCTGCAGGCGGAGACGAACAGGAGCGTGAACGCGAGCAGCCAGGAGCGCATGGCACCGCGAACTATCACGACGGCCAAGGTTGCGGAAGCGGCCTGCAGCCTGCGGCGGCGAGCCTACATGCGCTCTGGGGCGTCGACCCCGAGCAAGGCCATGCCCTGCATCAGCACGCGCCCGGTGAGGTCCGTCAAAGCGATGCGCGACGCGCGCACGGAGGGCGGCACATCTGCCTTCAAAATGGCGCACTCGTCGTCGGCCCAGAAGGAAGCAAAGGCGCTTGCCAGCTCGAACAGGAACGACGAAAGCTTGTGCGGCTCGAGCGTCGCGATGACCGACTCCACCGCTTCGCCGAAGCGGACCAAAAGCAGTGCGAGCGCACGTTCACGATCGTGCTGGATCTGGATGGCGCCGGCGTCGACCGATTCCCCCGCGGCGAGCTTGCGCAGCAGGGAGCGCCGGCGAGCCTGAGCGTATTGCAGGTAGGGCCCGGTGTTGCCCTCCGGTTCGAGCATGCGATCCCAATCGAAGACGTAGTCCTTGATGCGATCGTTCGAAAGGTCGGCGTACTTGATGGCAGCCAGGGAAAGGCTGACCGCCAGCTCGGCTTTGGCCTCGGCCGACATGTCCACGCCACGCTTTTCGATGATGGCGAGCGCCCGCTCGCGCCCTTCGTCGAGCAGCTCGATCAGCCGCAGCGTGTCACCGCTGCGCGTCTTCATCATTTTTCGGTCGTTGCCCAAGATGGACCCGAAGCCGACGTGCTCGGTGCGCACGCCTTCTGGCACGTAGCCGGCCAAACGCGCGACCGCGAACAGCATGGCAAAGTGCTGCGCTTGGGGCGAGCCGACCACGTACAGAATGCGCGTGCCGTGCAGCTGCTGCACTCGGTAGCGCAGCGCCGCCAAATCGGTCGCGGCGTAGCCGAAGCCGCCGTCCGATTTGCGTACGATGACCGGGAGCGGCAGGCCTTCGCGGTTCTTAAAGCCGTCGGGGAACACGCAAAGGGCGCCGTCACCGATACTGGCGATGCCGCGGCTCTCCAAATCGGCCGCAATTTCCGCTAGAAATGGGTTGTAGAAGCTCTCGCCGCGCGTGTCGCTCGAGGTCATGGTCACGCCCAGGCGGGCGAAGGCCTTTTCGAAGTGCAGCCTGGAGGCGTCGACGAGGGCGCGCCATAGCCCGAGCGTGGCCTCGTCCCCGCCCTGCAACAGCACTACGCGCTGGCGCGCGCGTTCGGCGAAGGTGGGGTCACCGTCGAACTTTTTGCGCGCTGCCTTGTAGAAGACGTCCAGCTCGCCCACCGAGAGCTCGGCCGCCTTGTCGGCGCCGCCCAGGTCGAGCAGGTGCTCGATCAGCATGCCAAACGGGGTACCCCAGTCGCCGATGTGATTCTGGCGGATCACGCGGTGGCCCGAGAACTCGAGCACCCGCACCAAGCAATCGCCGATGACGCACGGGCGAAGGTGGCCGACGTGCATTTCCTTGGCGACGTTCGGACCGCCGTAGTCGACCACGACCGTGTCGGGCTGCGTCGTGCGAGCCACGCCCAGGCGCGGATCGCGCAGGGTCGCTGCCAGCAGCCGATCGAAATAGGCGTTCTTCAACGTGAGGTTGATGAAGCCGGGGCCGGCGATCTCGACCTTGTCGCAGATGTCCTCGACCTGTAGCGCCGCGATCAAGGCCTGGGCGACGTCGCGCGGCGGGCGCTTCAGGCTCTTGCCCAAGCTCATGGCAAGATTCGCTTGAAAATCGGCCCGATCGGAGCGGCGCACGAGCGGATCCAGCTCGGCGTGCTCGGGGCCAAAGGCCCGCGACACGGCCTGCTGGAAGCGCTCGGCCAGCTCTTGCTGGGGTGACTTGACGACGTCGGTCATGGCGAGGACGGCTGTATAGCACCTTGCGCCCGACGCTCACGGACCAGCCGCCAGAAGCGTGCGCCGAGCTCCAGCGCGAGCAGGCCGAGCAGCAGCCAACCCAGCTCGGGCGAAGCATCGACCTGGGGCGTGGCAAGGGCTTTGGTTGCGCGCCAGGTGCGGGGGAGCTCTTGCTGGGGGACGTTCAGCACTTCGTCGGCGGGCAACGTGATGAAGCGTGCTTCGCTCTTGCCACTCAGGTTGATCTCGTAGCGACCGGTGGTTTCGGGTGTCGCGACGCGCTGGCCATCTGCTTCGCGGAGCTGCAATGGCCCGGCGCTGCCCGCTACCTGTAAGTTGCCGGACGCTGGGAACCACCACTCGGTGCCGGCCTCGCTCGAGCGCGGACCACGTCGACGCAGCGCCTCGGCGACCACGTGATCGAGCAAAGCCAGGAACGCCGGGCGTAGCGGCAGGTCGCTCACTTCAACCGATACCGGCAAACCGACGCTGAACAGCAGGCCGCGGCCGCGCTCCTGGCGGGTTACCAGCACTTTGCCGTCGCTCCAGCGCCCCACCACCTCGGCGCCCGGCAAAAGGGCGCTGTCGAGGCGAGCTCGGCCTTTCGGGGCCAGATCTTTCAGGCTGTCGGCTTCGGCGCCGAGCCAGTTGAAGGACCCAACGTCGACGCCCACGCCGGCCGAAAGTGGTTCCCAGTCGACCGCGCCGCGCAGGAACGGCTCCAGGCTGGCGCCGAGCTGGGTGCCGTGAGCGCGTGCCCCCAAGAACAGCGCCGCTACGGCCCCACCCTCGAGCCAGCCGTCGATGGCGCCGCGCGTCTCCGGAGTCAGACCGGGTGGATCGTCGATGAACAGCGCCGCGACGTCGTCGAGCTCGCCCGCTTCGCGCGGCAGCTCCGGCAAGGGGCGCACGGGCGCGCCGTACGACAGCGAGTGCAGCGCTTGCTCGAGCAGTGGAGGGCCGCCCGTCGCGACGGCCTCGGCGTCGGTGTCGACGTGCACGGCCAGGCGCAGGCCGCGCGACTCCGGCGCGACCTCCGCGCGATCGTCGTCGGGGTTCTGATCGCTACCAGTCAGCTCTACGCTGACGCGCGCGTCGGTTTTGGCTTCGAGCGCCAGCGTTTGCTCACCGCGCTGTACGACCAAGCGAGCTTCGGCCTTCAGCGCTGGATCTTTGGCGACTAGCCGCAGGCTGCGGCCGCGCGCGGCGGCTTCGCTGGAGCAGGCCAACGTAACGCTGATGCGGGAGCCACTTTGCTCGGCGTGCAGCACGCCGCAGTCCTCGGTTTTTGTCGCCAGCTCGGGTAGGGCTGCCCACACGTCGTGGCTGGGTTCGCGGGGTAACTCGCCAGCAAGGTCGCTGAGCAAGATCACGCGTTTGTCCTTGTGCGGCAAGCTGCTCAGGGCTGCATGGCCAAGCGCTATTCCTGCGCTCAAATCGGTCCCGCGATCGGTCGGGCGCAGCTCCTCGACGGCGCGCGTGGCGGCCTGCAGGTCGGTGCCGGCGGCCAGCGACAAGCGTGCGGGTTTGCCGGCCTGAACCAGCGCTACGGCGTCGCCCTCACGCGCCGAGCCCAACAGCTCGTGCGCGCCTTCGATGGCGCGTTGGAAACGCGTCTTGCCGTTCGGCAAGCGGGTACGCATGCTGGCCGAGTCATCGACCACGATCGCGATTGCCACAGAAGCGCCGCCGCTGCGACCCAGCGCAACGCGTGAACAGCGTACCAAAGGCCCTGCGCCGAGCGCGGCCAGGCACAAAATCATCAACGCTCGCAGCAGCAGCAGGCTGCGATCTTCCAAGCGGCTACGCTCACGCGCCGTGGAGCGCGTGACCGGCACCAGCGCCGCGGCTGGGAAGGGTTGCTCTTTGGCGCGACCGCGGCGCAGCAAGTGCGCCAGCGTCGGCGCGGCCACGAGCAGCGAAAGCCCTAGGGCCAAGATGGTGACGAAGCTCAAGCGGATGGCTCCACGTGACTGCTCAGTATGCGGCGCACCAACTCCTCGGGCGCGTCGCTGGTGGCGCAGGTGACCAGGCGCCCGCCGCGGGGCAACAGCTGCTGCGCGGCTTGGCGTTGCGAAGCCGCGAGCGCCGCCAGGTAGTTTTGGCGCGACAGCGCCGCATCGGTTTCGACCACGCTTTTGCCCTCGAGGGCGCGCAGCTGAACGGCGCCCTCGAACGGAAAATCGCGCTCGGCGGGGGACAGAACCTGGACGACTTGCAGCATGCGGCCGCGCGTCGTGAGCGTCGTCAGTGCCTCCAGACTGCCGCTCGGCAAATCCAACAGGTCGGTGAGCACGACTTGAATGGCGCCGCGACGCGCCGAGCGCTGGGCTTGACCGAGCGCTTGTTCGATGAGGTGGCGGTCGGCGCTGAGATCGCCGTCAGGCTCGACGTCTTCGAGGGCCAGCACGATGCGTTCGAAAGCGTCGCGGCCAGAGCGTGGCGGAATCGGGCGGGTGCCCTTGCCACCGAAGAAGTCGAGCCCGACGCGATCACCCGTGCGCATGGCGATGTAGGCCAGGGCCGCGGCAATCAACGCGGCGAAACCGTACTTCGGTCCAGGAGCGCCGGGACCGGCGTACGACATGGATTTGCTGGCATCGACGAACAGCCACAGGTCGCGATCGGTCTCGGTCTCGAATTCGCGAATCAACAGCTCGCCGTGACGCATGAGCGCGTGGCGGTCGATATAGCGGAGATCGTCGCCTGGCACGTAGGCGCGGTGTCCGCCGAACTCGACCCCCGAGCCTTTACGCGGGCTTTTATGGCTACCGGCGTAGACGCCGTCGGCCACGCTGCGCGCCTTGAGGCGGAGCGGCGCGAAGGCGCCCCAGTCGAGCTTCGAGCGCAGCGGTGTCACGTGGCGCGTCCGCAGGCCGCCAAAATCTTGGGCGAAAGCTCGACCGGTGACAGCCGGAGGCCAGGGCTGCGCTTGAGCCATTCGGCGCAGGCGGCACTAGCCAAGCCGGGCGCTTCGAGCGCGACGTAGGCTTCGAGCAGCTGGCGTTGCACCAGCGCGACTTGTGGCTCACTCAGCTCGGCAGACGCTAGGAAGCGCGTGCCGCGCGCGAGGGCGTCGACGTAGCGGCCGCTGCGAATGTCGGCCAGCAGCGCGGGCAATTCTTGGGCGACCTTTTTCTGTACGCTGCGCGTCTCGCCCTGGGCTTGGGAGCACGCGGCGCCGGCCGAGGCACGCGCGGCTTGCTTGCCCGTATCGGTGAGCGGGAGCTCGGTGAGCGGGACCAACACCACGTCGCCCGGCTGAAGCTTGCGGCCGTCGAGCAAGTTGTAGCGGTCGAGCACCCAGGCGCGGTTCATGTCGCCGTAAAAGCGGTAGGCGATGGTGATGAGCGTGTCGCCGCTGTCGGGCAGGACGCGCAGGTTGAACGGCACGATGATTTCCGCTCCTTCTTCCGGCGTCAGCCAGGGGCTGGAGTCGTTGGCCAGCGACAGTACGTCGGAGCGCTTTGGCGACCCGAGCAGCTCCGCGGCCAGGCTGTCCCACGACTCACCCTGGCGCACCACGCGATGCCCGAGCGCCGGCACTTCGAGCCGCATGCCACGCACGATGGGCGAGCCGCCGCGAGCGTCCAGGTCATTGGCGGCCACCAGCAGCTTCTCGAACTGGATGCGGCCGTAGTAGCGCTCGGCGATGGACGCCAGCGTGTCTTTCTCGCCGACCGTGTGTGTAAACGCCTGCGCGTCTCCCATCAACGCGCAAAACGCGAAGC
>JAYUYU010000293.1:0-2388 GCA_043752365.1 Myxococcales bacterium
GAGCTGACGGTCGCGGAGGCGCTCACGCTGCTCGCGCCTCCGGGGGTGCTGGCGGAGCAAAAGTTCACGCAGCCTCCCGCGCGCTTCAACGAAGGCTCGCTGGTGCGTGAACTCGAAAAGCGCGGCATCGGCCGCCCCTCGACGTACGCCGAAATCATCAGCAAGGTGCAGGCGCGCGATTACGTCGAGCGCTTGCCCGGCGGACAGATGAAAGCGAGCGACCTCGGAAAATCGGTGGTCGACGGCCTGGTCTCGACCAAGCTCGATTTCATGGAGCCGAGCTTCACCGCCAAGATGGAGGAGGACCTCGACAACGTGCAAGCCGGCAAGCTGGCTCGCACCGATTTGCTCGAGCGCTTCTACGTCCGCTTCCGCGAGGTGCTGGACGTCGCCAAGAAGGACAAGCGTTGGGCGCCCGAGCCGGAAATGACCGAGTTTCCCTGTCCCGAGACAGGCGAGCAAGGCCACAAGTTGCTCAAGCGCTGGAGCAAGAACGGCTTTTTCCTGGGCTGCCAGACGTACCCCGACTGCAAGTACACGCGCGATTTTGGCGCCGACGGCGCACCGCAGCCGGTGAAGCTCACCGACTACGACTGCGAAAAGTGCGCCAAGAAGATGATCATCAAGAGCGGCCGCTACGGCGAGTTCTTGTCTTGCAGTGACTACCCCACCTGCAAAACCACGCGCCCGGTTCCGCTGGGTGTGCCGTGCCCCAAGTGCGGCGGCGACATCGTCGAGGTGCGCTCGAAAAAACGCGGTTCGAAGTCGTTCTACGGCTGCACCAACTACGCGGCGACGCCCAGCTGCGATTTCAAGCTTTGGCAAAAGCCAATCGCGGTGCCGTGCCCGGTTTGCAAGTGCCCGTTCATGACCATTGCCGGCGGCGCCAAGAATCCGAAGCTGGTCTGCGGTCGCGGCAAAGAGTGCGGCTACTCGCAGCCGTACGAAGAGGGCGCCATCGAGGCTGCTGCCAACGGCGGTGAAGCCGTCATTGGCCCGAGCGACGCGCCCGCTGACACCGACGGATCGCCCAAGCGCGGTGGCAAGAGCACGACCGCTGCGGTCGCGCCGTGACGACGCCGCTCGTCAGCATCGTGGGCGCTGGTCTTGCTGGTTGCGAGGCGGCGCTCACGTTGGCTGCACGCGGCTTTCAGGTGCGGCTCTACGAGCAAAAGCCCAAAACTCGTACGCCGGCGCAGACCAGCGACCGCTTGTGCGAGCTGGTCTGCTCCAACTCGTTTCGCGGCGCCGCCCTGTCGAACGCCGTCGGCCTGTTGAAGGAAGAGATGCGGCGGCTCGGCTCGTTCGTGATGCAGGTCGCGGACGAGACGCGGGTACCGGCCGGCGGCGCGTTGGCCGTGGATCGCGAGCGCTTCGCCGAAGGCATGACGCGGCTCATTCAGCAAAATTCGAACATCGAGCTCCGCCCGGAGCTGGTCGAGCGCTTGCCCGAGGCGCGCCCGACCATCATTTGCACCGGGCCACTCACGGGCGACGCCCTGGCCCAGCACGTGGCCGAGAAGGTCGGCGCGACGGCGCTGGCCTACTACGACGCCATCGCGCCGATCATCAGCGCTGATTCAATCGAGTGGGACGAAGTCTTCATGGCTTCGCGCTGGGACAAGGGCGAGTCCGAAGAAGACAAAACCGCCTACGTGAATTGCCCGCTCGACCAAGCGCAATACAAGACGTTCGTGGCCGAGGTCTGTGCGGCGCGCAAAGTCGAACCGAAGAGCTTCGAAGACGTGCGCTATTTCGAAGGCTGCCTGCCGATCGAGGTCATGGCCGAGCGAGGCGAGATGACCTTGGCGTTCGGGCCGATGAAGCCCGTGGGTCTCACGGATCCGCGCACCGGACGCTGGCCCTACGCGGTGATTCAACTGCGTAAGGAAGACGAAGCAGGCACGGCCTACAACATGGTGGGCTTTCAAAGCCGCATGGCCTGGCCCGAGCAGGAGCGAATTTTTCGCAGCATCCCCGGCCTCAAGAACGCGGAGTTCCAGCGCTACGGTGCAGTGCACCGCAACACCTTCCTGAACGCGCCCAAGCTGCTCGACTCCACTTTTCAGCTGAAAGACGACCCGGGCCTGTACTTCACCGGCCAGATTTCTGGGACCGAGGGCTACGTAGAGAGCGCGGCTGGCGGCCTGCTCACGGCCTACTTCGTCGCCGCTCGGCTGCGCGATGAAGCCCCGGTGCTGCCACCCGCCACTACCGCGCTCGGCGGAATCGTCACGCACCTGGGGCGTAACCCCAGCGACTACCAGCCGTCCAACATCACGTTTTCGCACATCGCCCCCTGGGACGGCCGCCGCCTGAAAAAGCGCGAAAAGTACGAAGCCATGGCCGAGCGTGCCCTCCGCGACCTCGAAACCTTCCGGCAGCAGG
>JAYUYU010000294.1:0-2385 GCA_043752365.1 Myxococcales bacterium
TGTTCGATTCGTAGCGACCGGAGCAAGCCAGCAGAGCAACGCCGCAGAAGAACGCTAGCTTCGTGGTTTGCATCGAATGCTCAGTGTGCCGAAGTCCCAGAACCCTTCAGCAGCTTTAGCACGAGCGGCAGCACGGCTCGTCCGTTCAGTCTTAGCGAAGCGCGGCGGGCGCAGACAGCGAAGCGCCGTTGGGGCAGTCTTGCCGTGATGAATCTTGGGGATAGTCAAATGCTTGGGCTGTATCCGGTGCTGGTCGTCATCGCGATTGTCGCTTTCCTGCTGTTCGGGTTGCTGGCGCTGGTTGCGCGCTTCTACCGACAAGTCGATCAAGGCCGGGCGCTGGTGATCAACACCATGCGCGCTGAGCCGGTGGTCGCGTTCACCGGCGCCGTCGTCTACCCAATCATCAACCGCGCGGAGGTCATGGACCTGTCCGTCAAGACGATTGACATCGACCGGCGCGGCAAAGAAGGGCTGATCTGCAACGACAATATCCGCGCAGACATCAACGTCACGTTTTTCGTGCGCGTGAACAAGACCGTCGACGACGTGCTCAAGGTAGCGCAGTCGATTGGCTGTCAGCGCGCCAGCGACGCCGCCGCCTTGGAGCTGCTGTTCACGGCCAAGTTTGCCGAAGCGCTGAAGACCGTCGGCAAACACTTCAATTTCGACGAGCTTTACACCAAGCGCGACGACTTCAAGGACAAGATCATCGAGGTCATCGGTAAAGACCTGAACGGCTTCATACTGGACGACGCCGCCATCGACTACCTCGAGCAGACGCCGCTCGAGCACCTGGACAAAGACAACATCATGGATGCCGACGGCATCCGCAAAATCACGGATTTGACCGTGATTCAGAACGTAAAGACGAACGAGCTCCGCCAGAAGGAGCGCATGGAAATGGGCAGCCAAAACCTGAACGCCGACGAAGCGCTGTTCCGGTTCGAGCAGCGCCGCGCCGAAGCCGAGGCCAAGAAAGACAAGGAAATTTCCGTCGCCAGGTCGCGGGAAGAGAACGAGGCCCTGCGCGTAGCCAGCGACGAACGCAAGAAAACCGCGCTCATCACCATCAAGAACGACGAAGAATCGCTGATCGCCGATCAGACCAAAGAGCGTGGCGTCGCTATCGCTTCCAAACACAAAGAGCGAGAAATTGCGGTCGAGGTGGAGCGCGTCGAGAAGGCGCGGCAGCTCGAGGTGATTGGGCGCGAGCGCGAGGTGTCGCTCGGCAGCATCGCGCGCGACAAAGAGGTCGAGGTGCAAAAGAAGGAAATCGCGACCGTGATTCGCGATCGCATCGCCGTCGAAAAGACGGTGGCCGGTGAGGAAGAGCTGATCAAGGACGTGCGCGTGCTGGCCCAAGCCAATCGCGAAAAAGAGGTAGTGCGCATCGGCGCCGAAGCGGCCGCAACCGAGGTCACCACCAAACAAGTCAAAGCCGCGCAAGCCTCCGAAGAGGTCACCAAGATCAAGGCGCGCGAGCGGGTGGTGACGGCCGAAGCAGAGCTCGACACCGCCGACAAGCTGGCCAAAGCCAAGATTCGCTTAGCCGAGGGCGTGCAGGCCGAAGCCGCCGCCGAGGGCTTGGCCAAGGCGCGCGTCAAAGAAGCCGACGCCGCCGCGACCGAGAAGCTAGGTTTGGCGGAAGCCAGGATCTCGCTCGAAAAGCTGAGCGCGGACGCGGCCGGCCAAGAGAAGCAAGGTTTGGCCAGGGTGCGCGTGCGCGAGGCCGAAGCGGTCGCCGTCGAAAAGCAGGGCACGGCCGAAGCCTCTGCAATTCGCGAAAAGCTGACCGCAGAAGCCCAAGGCTTGGCTCAAAAGGCCGCTTCGATGAAGGCGCTCGACGAATCTGGGCGCGGCCACGAAGAGTTCCGGCTCAACATCGAGAAGGACCGCGCCATCGCGCTCGAGTCGCTCAAGGTCAAAAAGGACATCGTGGCGGCGCAGGCCCAAGTCATGGCCGAGGCCATGTCGAAGGCCAAGATCAACATCGTGGGCGGCGACGGCCAGTTCTTCCAGCGCTTCGTCAGCGCCATTTCGCTGGGGCAGTCCGTCGACGGCGCGCTCGAACACAGCGACACGCTACGCGCGTTGGTCGAGAACATCGCCAATGGCGACGGCGGCTCGGGCGGCGCCGTCTTGGCGGCCGCGCTCGACAAGCTCGCCCCCAAAGATCCCAAAGGCTCCGGCAAACGCCCTTGAACGCCATCGTGCGGCTCGAGATTTTTTCACAGGGAGATCGGGAGATCGGGAGTCGTGCGAGCCCAGAATTTGGGGTTTCGAGACGTCCGATCTCCCGATCTCCCTGTGAAAAAATCTCGAGCCGCACGATGGCGTTCAAGGGCGTTTGCCGGAGCCTTGGGGATCTTTGGGGGCGAGCTT
>JAYUYU010000295.1:0-14984 GCA_043752365.1 Myxococcales bacterium
CAAGCCATTCGGCGCGCGAGGCGACGTCGCTGAAGACCGGTTCGCCGCAACCAGACTTGCCGCGGGACACGACGCCAATTACCTGGCCCGCGGCGTCGAGGGCGGGGCCACCGGAGTCGCCACTGCACGGACCGCCCGTACCAATCCACTCGTTCTCACGCACGTCGGCGGCGTTGCAGGCGGGGCCGTTGCACGAGACCTGGTAGCCCTCGCCGCGCTTGCGTTCGCCCGAGGGTCGTTCGGTTAGCGATTCGTCGACGCCAAAGCCGACCGCCGAGTACGCTTCGCCGGCTTGCACAGGCTGGTCGAGGCGTGGCGTGAGCGGGGTGATGTTCGCCAATGGCTCTTGCAAGCGCAGCACGGCGACGTCGGTGCCGCACAGCTCGTCGCTCAGGCCTTCGGGCATGCGAATTTCCGACACTGCGAGGTAGTCGTCCGGCCTGTCGGTGACTTGCGGCAGCGGCACGACGAAGATGGCGCCCGCGCTGTTGGGCGGGGTGAACTTGGTTTTGCCGCACAGCACCGCTTGCTCTTTGCCTGCCGTGTCGGCCACGCAGTGGCGCGCGGTCAGCACCAGGCGCGGGCTGATTAAAGTGCCCGAACACTGCCCACCCGCGAAGTTGACGACCGCGACCACGGCCGTGTCGTCAGGCGCCGGCAAGCCTGCGAAAATTGCCGCGCGCGCACGGCCGACGGGTTCGGCTTCGCCGCAGGCGGAGCTCGCCAGCAACAGGAGCCCGAGGCCCGGACTCACCCTCATGGCAGTGGGGCAACGCGAACCTTGAAGCGCCCGGAGACGGTGCCGCGGCTACCGGTCGGCGTGCTGTAGTAATCCAGGATTTCCACCTTGTAGTGCGCGCCGTCGGCCGCCGCGGTGATGAACACTACGTCGGGGGCGGCTGACAATACGTGGTCTACCTCGTCGTACGCGCTCCAACCACTGAACGTCGTAATCAGATTCTGCGAGGCGTCCAGCTCCAGCATGCAGTCTGCGTCGAACCAGCTCTCCGTAGGCAACGACTTGTTGCCCAGCGTGGCAGCGTCGACCTCGTCCCACGGCAGCGCGATGCGAATCGCGCCACCAGCGCCGGGGCCGCTGTCGCCGCTATTGGTGCGCACCACCGAGCGCTTGAAGGCCAAGTCCCAAGCGCGGGAGCTCAACGCCTCCAAGTCGGTCACGGCTACGGCAAGGCCGCTGGCAAGCTCGATGTAGACCCAAGGGTGCGAGTCTTGTCCGTTCAGGCCGCCCACTGAAGCGTCGACGTACAGGGTGCGGTGATTGCGGCTTTCGCTCAAGGTCGAAACCGGCGCGCTCGACACCTCGTCGACCAAGCTGAGCGACTGGCGCAGGGCGGCGCTGCAAGCGCTGGGGCTTCCGTCGACGCTGCCCTTGCCACCGGCGGAGCTGGAGGTGCGGCCGCCCGTGGTCGTGCCGTTGTCGTCGACGGGCTTGGAGCTACAGCTCACCAGCGCGAAAACGACGCTCGCCAAGCTGAGGGTTGCAAGCTTCAAACGCATTTCAACGGCCCTTTCGTGGTCGTGGGCGAGCCCGGCATCGACCCAGCAAGCTAACCACGAACAGGGCGGCCATGCCCCCAAAACTCGCTCGACCGCCCGAGATGCGAGCAAGTGAGCAGCCGGACGACTCGGGGCCGCTGTCGTTGGGTGGGGTTACCCTGGCCGTGCCGCGCAGCGTAAACGCCGCGTCGGTTCGCGACAGGTTCTGCCCGGCCACCACCACCACCCCAGCCCCCTGCGCCTGCGCCGGAAAGGTTTGGGCCGCGTCGAGCTGGAGCTTCCCGTCTACCTGCGGTACCCACAGCGCCGCGACCCGCGTTGCATCGGCGTCCAGCGAAAGCACCGTGGGGGCCTGTGCGTCGAGCGAATAGTAGAACGCGCCGAGCCCGGAGCCGACGTCGCTCACCAGGTCGCCGTCGACGTTCGTCAGCGGCGTGAGCTCGACCAGCGGGTAGCTGGCGGCGTCCAGGTAGCCACCGCTGCGCGGCGCTCGCTCGCCCGTCGCGGCGTTGTACGCGGCGAACCGCAGAAACTCTTCTGCCAGGCTGCTGCCGCGTTTTTGCAACACCAGATCGGTCGTTTGCAAGACGCCCGCGCTGCTTCGACCAAGGCCTGTGTAGACTTCGCGCACGAGGTCAGGGTCGAAACGCTCGCTCAAAAACACGGGCCAGATGGCCGTTGCGTACAAAAAATTCGTGATCACACCGTTGGGCGGCACGTTCAGCGGTCGCCACGGCGCGTCGAAGTAGTCGGGCAAAAAGCGCTCCAAATCGCCCAGCTCTGGATACACCTGCTTGTCTGCCCACTGCGCGCTGCCTTCGGCCCACCAACGCTCCACGTCGGCGTCGTAGGCGTTTTGAACCAGGTGAAAGAGCTCGTGCGGCACCACCGTGCGCAAGCCCTCGGCCGTGTTTCCGTAGCCGTGTGGAAAGTCGTTCTCGACCAAGACGAAGCCCGCGCAGCGCCTAGGCCCCCCCGATTCACAATGGTCGATCACGGCCTGGCCGTCGGCGGCCGTAAAGTTCATCAGGTAGATGTCGACGGCGTCGCTGCCGCCGTTGGAGCCGCACGGCGAGGCGGCGTCGCCGAGCGGCGCCACGTAGCCAAGCTGCTCGAACTTGTCGAGCGCGTCGTCTGCGGCTTGGGCCGCGACCTCCACGGCGTCCGGTACGTCGTCGTCGCGGGTCGACTCGGCCGGAGGAGCATGAACGCCCGACCGCGCATAATGAATGCGTGCTCGACCGGAGTCCGAGTCGAAGAAGGCGACCGCGGCGCTACCGTAGCTCATGCCCTGGCGGCCCTGGGAGTCGGTCGGTCGGGCGCTTTCGCAGGTCTGGGCCCAGGCGCTTTGCGCAACCGAGCCCGCCCCGGCGCTCAGCAGCAACAGCAAAACGACTGGGACCTTTGCCCGCCTCATGCCCTCACGCGACGATCGGAGCGCCCGGGCGTCAAGGCGTGACGCCGGGCTTCGCGCAATTCTCCTTGAGTAGGACGGGCGGCTCCGCACATCCTTACGGCATGAGAACCACGGCCGGCACGGGACTCGCCGGTGCGCTCGCGCTCTGCTCGGCCGTCGGCTGCGGCAGCACTGCCGTCCACGACAAAGCCCAGGCTGGCGCCGCTGGTGGCGGAGGAGGCGGCGGCGGCGGCGGCAGCGGCAGCCCGAACACCAAGCTGGAGCTCACGGTAGGCCCCGACAGCCGTACTTTCGTGGAGCTCGCCGCGCCTTCGGTCGTGGAGGTCAAAGGCACGGGCGCGAGCTCCATCGCGTGGGACGTCGCGTTTCAGGGCCACGATGTCTTCACCAACGGAGGCATTTCGGGGCCCGGCAACTGCAGCGCCTTCGGGCCACTCTCGGCGCCCACCTACCTGTCCGACACCGCACCCGACGTACCGCTGCTGCTCAAAGATCGCGCGGGCGGCGCGTTGCTCGATTGGTACGACTACGTCGGCACGACCCACCAGCTGTTCAGCCGCTATCACGTCTATGCCCTCCGCGACGGCCCGCGGCTGTTCAAACTGCAAGTCCTCGGCTACTACGGCGAACGGCTCGGCGCACCCGTCGCGGCCCTTTACCGCGTACGTTACGCCGAAGTGACGGACGAAGGCGTCGGCGAGCTGCACGACGTAGCGGGGATAGACGCGGCGGCTGGTGGCAGCCCAGACGACGACGAGCAACCCTCAGCTTGCCTGTCGCTCGACACCGAGGAAGTGTCGGCTCTCACTCCGGCGGAGGCTAGGGAGTCCGACGCTTGGCAGCTGTGTTTTCGGCGTGAGTCCATTTCCGTCAACGGCGGCTTATCGGGCCCGCGCGGCATGCAAGCCGTGGACTTGCAGGCGGACGCCAGCCCTGACGAGACGGAAGCTCAGATCAAGCAGCGCACCGCCGCCTCCGAGCTACCGGCCTTCGACGCTCCCGACTTTGCGGCTCTTAGCGACCCTGCGCTCGGCTACCGCGCCGACGGTGTCGTCACGGCTTTCGCACAGCGTTGGCTCGAGCCTGGTTCGGCGCCGCTCGCGCTCAGCGACAGCGTGTGGCTCGTCGTCAGCGCGGACGGTGCGTCCAAGTACCTGATGCGGCTTTCGGATTTGTCCGGAGACCCAGCTACCGAGCAGGCCACGCTCAGCCTCGAGTCCAAATCGGTGCGCTGAGACGATTTGGCTCGAACCGGCCGAAAGTGCCAGCCTGTAACCGGCCGGGGTTGGCGCGCGTAGAGAACTGCATGGCGGCTCGAAACACCGTGCTTTGTTGGCTCTGCGCGTGGCTGACGGCGCTGTTCTCGTTGGGTTGCGAGCGCAAGACGGGTAGCGGCAGTGGCCCCGTCACCGTACAAAGCCAGGCGCGGGTGGCCGCACCGAAAGTCGACGGAACCAAAATGTACAAAAAGCCAACGGACGCGGAGCTTCGCCAAAAGCTGAGCCCGCTGGAGTATGAGGTCACCCAACGCGAGGCGACCGAGCCGCCGTTCAACAATCGCTATTGGGACAACCACGAGGAAGGTCTGTACGTGGACGTCGCGACGGGCGAACCCCTGTTCAGCTCGCGTGACAAGTTCGAGTCGGGCACCGGCTGGCCCAGCTTCACCCGCCCCGTCGACGACGAGCGCGTCGTCAGTCACACGGACAGCTCGTTAGGCATGCGGCGCGTCGAGGTCAGCTCGAAGGTCGGCGGCTCGCACTTGGGACACGTGTTCGAGGACGGTCCGCGCCCGACGGGCCTTCGCTATTGCATCAACTCGGCGTCGCTGCGCTTCGTTCCAGTCGCCAAGCTGGCGGAGTCCGGCTATGCCGAGTACCTGCCGGTGTTCGGCGTCACCGCGGCGCCTGCGCCCGTCGCCAGCACTGATAACGCTTGCGCGCGGCCGGCGGCCGGTGAGCAGCCCGGCTGCACGCCGACCTTGGACACGGCAATCCTGGCCGGCGGCTGTTTTTGGGGCATGGAAGACATCATTCGCAAAATACCCGGCGTGATTTCGACCGAGGTCGGCTACACGGGCGGCAAAGCCGGCGTGAAGTACGAGGACGTGCGCGAGGGCACCACCGGCAACGCCGAGGCCGTACGCATCGTGTTCGACCCCAAGCGTCTGCCGTACGAAGATTTGCTCGAAAGCTGGTACTTTCGTATGCACGATCCGACGACCAAAGATCGTCAAGGCAACGACGACGGCTCGCAGTACCGCTCGGCCATCTTCGTTACCTCGCTCGATCAGCGCGAGACCGCCGAGCGGGTAAAAAAGCGCGTTGACGCTAGTGGCAAATGGCCACGCCCCCTCGTCACCGAGGTTACCACCGCTGGCCCCTTTACGCTGGCTGAGGATTATCACCAGCGCTACCTGGTCAAAAATCCCGGCGGCTACACCTGCCACTACTTGCGTGACTTTCCCAAGCTGCCGAAATAGCGCACACCCAACGCAGTCGCCGAATCGCCGAAAGACAGCGTGCAACCGTTCGGCCCGGCTGGACAGAGGCTCCGGCCGGGCGTATGCCTAGTTGTCACTCTTCGGCGTGCGAAGAGCGCTCAGGAGGTGTGCGATGGCAGCTCGCGACACTTGGGTTCTGGTCGTTGACGACGAAGAACAGCTGAGAAAACTGCTCGAGCGCATACTGACCCGCGCGGGCTTGCTGGTGCAGACAGCTGCCGGCGGCGAAGAGGCGCTCGCCATCATGCAGGGTGAGCGGCGCTTCGACACCGTCGTCTCTGACTTGATGATGCCGGGCATGGACGGCATGCAGTTGCTGAGGGAAATTCGCCAGGTAGATCTCGACGTGCCGATGATCTTTTTGACCGGCAATCCCTCTTTGTCGACCGCCATGGAGGCGATGGATCAGGGTGGGTACCGCTACCTCGCCAAGCCGGTGGAGTCGGAGCGCCTGATAGCGATTGTCAAAGACGCCGCAGCTCATCATCGGCTCTCGATCTTGAAGCGTAAGGCGCTCGAGGTTTGCGAAGCCGGTGGCTGGCTGATCGAGGACCTGGAGGACCTGTCCAGCCGCTTCGAGGGCGCGCTCGAGAAGCTTTGGGTGGCGTATCAGCCAATCATCTCGTGGCCTGATCAGCGGCTGTTCGGCTACGAAGCGCTGGTGCGCTCCGCCGACGCCGATCTCTCCACGCCGGGCAAGCTGTTGGACGCTGCCGAGCGCTTGGGCCGTGTGCAAGAGCTAGGGCAGCGCGTGCGTGACTCCATCGCAAGCGTCGCGGCCCTGGCCCCGCCTGATGCCGTGCTGTGCGCGAACCTGCACGCGCTGGACCTCACGGCCGATCACCTTTACGCGCCGGACGCCCCGCTGTCTCGGATTGCCAGTCGCGTCGTACTGGAGGTCACCGAGCGCGCGGCGCTACACCGTGTGGACCAATTGCCCGGTCGAATCAAGCAATTGCGTGAGTTGGGCTACCGCATCGCAGTGGATGATTTGGGGGCTAGCCACGCGGGGCTGTCCAGCTTTCGCCAGCTGGGGCCCGACATCGTCAAGCTCGATGTGTCGCTGATTCGCGATGTCGATAGCTCGTCGGCGAAGGCAAGCCTCATCCGTTCGATGATCACGCTTTGCACGCAGGACCTGGGCATGCGCGTGGTGTGCGAAGGCGTCGAGACGGAGGGTGAGCGTGACGCACTGCAAGACGTCGGTGCAGACCTGATGCAAGGCAACCTCTTCGGGATGCCAGGGCGCGGCTTCCAACTCTACGGCGGCGTCACCTCCGCCGCGTCGTGAGGCGGCGACTTCAGTCGTCCAGGGCGGTTACGGTCGTCGCCGACTTGAGCAGCTGGTGGTCGTCGAGCTTCCAGACGACCTTCTTGTCGCGAGTGACCTGGAAAGCGTGCACGCCCGTGCCGCCGCCCGCGCCCAGCCAGTTGCCTACCAGCACGTCGCCGTTCTTCAGTACCTGCACGCTGGTCACGAAGGTTAGACCCAGCTCGGGCGCGTCGTCGGCGTTGAACTCCCAGGCAATCTGCCCGGCGCTAGTGACCTCCACGACACGCTTCGAGTCACCGCCGCCAATCAAGGTATTGCCATTGGGTAGGCGAATGGCCTCGTGAATGCGCGAGATGCCTTTGTACTCCCAAACGGTTTTGCCGGTGGCGTCGATTTCGCGCGCCGCGCCCTCGCCCTCCAGCGCCAGCAGCACGTTGCCGTTGGCGAGCCGGTGAAGGTGGCGAATTTGGCCGTGCGCGGCGCTTTCGGTCGTGGTGACGTCGATGGAGCGCGCTACCGCTTTGGCGGGGTCGAGCTCGAGCGCCTTGGCCGGCCCGCCTTCACCGAGCAGGCTGTTGCCGTTGGCCAAGCGCTCGCCGCCGAGTAGCTCGCCTGCGGGGCTGACGTAGCTCCAGACGACGTTGTGTTCGCGATCGACCTCTTCGGCGCCGCGCTTGTCGCCGCCGTGAGGGTAGAAGACGTTGCCGTTCGCCAGCACGTTGAACATCACCGTCAAGCTTGGCGTTTGGTGCTCCCAAAGCTTTTGCCCGTCGGCTGAGATTTCCACCAGTTTGCCCGGGTACTCGATGGCCATCACGTGGTGCTTCACGGGGCCGGGATCGACGACGGGGCCTCCCGCAGAGCCACCCGCGCCGCTAAGGCTGGGGGCGCCGCTGCCGCTGCCAGAGCTGCCGGCCGTTGCTCCGCCTGCCGCGGTGCCGGCGGACGCGCTACCGCTGGTGCCGGCGCCGGCACTGCCGCCCGAGCCGGCGGAAGCGTTGAAGCTACCGCTGACGCCGGCCGCGCCTGCTGCCTGCGCGCCACTCGGGGTTTGGGTCCCGTCGGAGCAAGCCGCGAGCCAAAGGGCGGCCAGCGAAATCAGCGTGCGAGCGCCTTCGGGCTTCATCAGCTGGTTCATGTGATCAGGAACGGCAGGGCATCCGAGGTTTCACCGCCGTTGAAACCGTAGCTGGGCGCGTCGAGGCCGAGCGCGCGCAGCACCGTGAGGTGCGCGCGTGCCATGTTTCCGGCTTCCTCTCGGACGTGCCAGCCGGTGTCCAGTCTGCCGCCCGCTTTGCCGGCAAAAATGAACGGATGTTCCTTGTTGCTGTGCGTGAAGCCCTCTCCGTACTCGCTGGTGCCCATGATGACCGAGCTGTCGAGCAAGCTTTGGCCGTTGACGTCCTTGTCTGCGGTCAACTTGTCCAACAGCGTGGCGTAAGCGGTGAAGTTCAACTTGGTGAAGGCGGTGATGACGTCGCGCTCCCCGCCGTGAACGGCGTCGTGCAGCTGGTGCGCGCCGGGGCCGTTGATTTCGCCAGCGCCGTTCATTTGTAGGATTGACGCGCCCGTCGTGAACGCGATCGTGAAGACGCGGGTAATGTCGCAGCGCAGGGCGGCTACCAGGATGTCGGACATGACGTCCAGCTTGTCCAAAACCGAGGTCTCGCCCGTGAAAAGGCCGCTGGGCGCGTTAGGCGTGACGCAGGCTGCCCGCGTGACGTTGAGTCGCCGCTCGATTTCGCCAATGTGAGTCAGGTGCTCGTCCAAGCGTTGGCGATCTCGCTTGCCCAGGCGCGAGGCGAGCTGTTTGGTGTCTTCCGCGACGACGTCGAGCACGCTGGTGCGCCGGGCGATTTCGGTTAAGTCAGGCTTGACCGAAAAGAGCTGAGCGAAAAGCTTGTGCGGATCACGGATGGGCGGGTTGATAGAGTTGGGGCCGTTGTGCGAAACGGCGTTCCAGGTTCCAAAATCGTGCAACACCGCCTGGCTCATGCCAAGCTCCAGAGACCGATATTGGGGCGCGGCGTCAGTGTAAAACTGCGGGTGCTTGGCGATGTACTGGTCGAGCGTGGCGCGGTTGACGGCGAAGATGTGCGGGTCGTGGTCGAAGCCTTCGGAGCGAATCTGGTCCGCTGTCAGGGCCACGCAAATGCCGCGCATGTGGCCGTCGGATTGGCCCGCAGGTGCCGCCGGAATGGCCGTCTTGGGCTCCAGGCCGGTGACGACGTTGATGTTCGCCAAGTGGCGCTCGAGCGGCTTCAGGGTTTCGGTGATAGCGAACCCCTTGCCCGGGGTGGTGGGCGTGTACGAATCCGTCAGGGTATCGTCGAGCGGGTGCTCGAAGTTCATGTCGGTGGCACCGCGGTGCCGCGCCGTCCAAGGCAGCCCATTGCCCCAGAAAAACAGGCCATAACGCAACGGCAGGCCGGCGCCGGCAGCCATGGCCGTGCCGTGCTGGTTCAACATGGCCTCGAACAGCGGCAGGCCCAGCGCCACGGTGGAGCCGCGCAGTATGCCACGCAGGACTCGACGGCGAGAGAGCGGAGGGCTCATGGCAGGAGGAACGGCAGGGCGCTCGAGGTCTCGCCGCCGTTGAAGCCGTAGCTCGGCGCGTCGAGGCCGAGCGCGCGCAGCACCGTGATGTGAGCGCGCGCCATGTTGCCTGCCTCTTCGCGGACGTGCCAGCCGGTGTCGAGCTTGCCGCCCGCTTTGCCGGCGAAGATGAACGGATGCTCTTTGTTGCTGTGCGTGAAGCCTTCGCCGTATTCGCTGGTGCCCATGATCAGCGAGCTGTCGAGCAAGCTTTGCCCGTTCACGTCCTTGTCGGCCGTTAGCTTATCCAGCAGCTTGGCGTACGCGGTGAAGTTGAGCTTGGTAAAGGCGGTGATGACGTCGTGCTCGCCGCCGTGAACGGCGTCGTGCAGCTGGTGGGCACCCGCGCCGTTGATTTCGCCTGCGCCGTTCATTTGCAGGATCGACGCGCCCGTCGTAAACGCGATCGAGAAGACGCGCGTGAGGTCGCAGCGCAGCGCAGCCACCAAGATGTCGGACATGATGTCCATCTTGTCCAAGATCGAGTTTTCACCGCTGAAAACCCCGGTCGGAGCCGTGGGGGTGACGCAAGCGGCGCGCGTGACGTTCAGCCGTCGCTCGATTTCGCTGATGTGCGTCAGGTGCTCGTCAAGACGGCTGCGGTCGCGCTTGCCGAGCCGTGCGCTCAGCTGCCTGGTGTCTTCGGCCACGACGTCGAGCACGCTGGTGCGGTGCGCGATTTCGGTGAGGTCCGGCTTGACCGCGAACAGCTGGTTGAAGAGCTTAAGCGGGTCGCGCTGGGGCGGGTTGATGGAGTTGGGCCCGTTGTGCGAAACCGAGTTCCACGTGCCAAAGTCGTGCAGCACGGCCTGGCTCATGCCGAGCTCGAGCGAGCGGTACTGTGGCGCCCCATCCGTGTAAAACTGCGGATGCTTGGCGATGTATTGGTCGAGCGTGGCGCGATTAACGGCGAAAATGTGCGGGTCGTGGTCGAAGCCTTCCGAGCGAATCTGGTCCGCAGTCAGGGCCACGCAAATGCCGCGCATGTGGCCGTCGGATTGGCCCCCAGGTGCCGCCGGAATGGCGGTCTTCGGCTCCAGGCCGGTGACGACGTTGAGGTTCGCCAAGTGGCGCTCGAGCGGCTTCAGGGTTTCCGTGATGGCGAAACCCTTGCCCTGCGTGGTCGGCGTGTACAAGTCGGTCAGCGTGTCAGCGAGCGGGTGCTCGATGCCGGGCGACACCGTGTCGGTGCTGCCACGGTGGCGGTAAGTCCAAGGCAAGCCGTTGCCCCAGAAAAACAGGCCGTAGCGCACCGGCAAGCCCGCGCCAGCGGCCAGCGCCGTGCCGTTTTCGTTGAGCATGGCCTCGAACAGCGGCAGCCCCAGCGCGACGGCCGAGCCGCGCAACGCGCCCCGCAACACTCTACGACGGGAGATCACTGTGCACCCTCCACGGTGAAACGAAAGCCGTCACTGCTCACGAGCTCCAGCAGTAGAGAGCGCATTTTGTAGCCGCTGGTCGCGAAGCCGGCGTCGAGGCCCTCGAGCGTAGCTGCTTCGCCTTCGCCCTCCAAACGCGCGGAGCCGTAGCGGTAAAGCTGCTTCACCAAGCAGGCGGTCACGCGCGGATCTTCCGATAGCAGCTGACCCAGCTGTTTGGCGCCCGAGAACAGAGTCCCGTCGACGTCACCGTTCGAGTCGACGACCTGGCCCGTCTCGTAAGTGCTTCGAAACCGCCCGTACTGATCGAAGTCTTCCATCCCCAAGCCAATTGGGTCCATGAACTGATGGCAAGCCGAACACTTGGGGTCGCTGCGATGCTGGTCTAGCTTTTCGCGGATCGTCCTGGCCGGCCCGGGCTCGGTTTCCATGATTGGCGGGATCCCGGGTGGAGGCGGCGGCACGGTGCCGCAAAGTAGGCGCTGACGAATGAACAGGCCGCGAATGGTAGGTGACGAGCGGTTGGGGCGATTATTCAGGGTCAACAGCGCCCCGGTGGTCAGGATGCCGGCGCGAGGCCCGTCGGCGGCGAGCTCAGCGGGCGACAGCGCGGTGGTGCCGGTGGGCGTGAGGCCGTACAGGCTGGCCAGGTCCTGATTGACCGCAATGCTGCGGGTGTTGAACAGCGTGCGCATGTCGCCGCCTTCGCGCAGCGCGATGCGGTTGACGATCTCGAGCACCTCGCTCTTCATGGATGCGCCGAGCGTTAGGTTCGGATCCATGGCGGCTGGGAACTTCACGATATCGACCAGCGGCAGGTCGAGGTACTCCGAGTAGAGCGCGCTCATCATCGTTTCGGTCGGACCGGTGTCGTTCAGCAGGCGCGTGGCCTGCGCCAGGACGCCTTCTTTGCCAACTAGCTCGCCGCGCGAAGCGGCTGCGAATAACTCCGCGTCGGGGAAGCTGTTGCGCAGCAAGAACGACAAGCGCGCCGCCATTTCATAGCCGGTGTAGTGGAGCCAGCCAGGCTTGCCGGTGTCCGTTTCACCCAGCTCGACCCGGTACAGAAAGCTTGGCGACTGCAAGATTGCCGCCGTCACGTACTGGAGCGCGACCCACGGCTCCGCGCGGCCGATGGTGCCGGCCAACGCACGGTAGCGTGTGAGCTCGTCCGCAGTGACCGGGCGCCGCCAGGCACGCAGGCCAAACTGATTGATAAACTGGTCGAGGCAGACGTCGTCGAGCGGCGTAGCGGGGCTGCAGCCGACGACGGTTTGCCTGAGCTCGAGGTTTGCGAAGACGGCCTTGGCGATGCTGAACGCCGCTTGGCTGTACAAGTCGACGCCGTGCTCGGAAACAGTGGTAGTCGACGCCCCGATGACCGAAAAGGAATAGGGCCGCTGGTCGGGCTCCAGCTCCGGCACCTGAATCGAGGGCCCGAACAGGTCGCGGACGACATTTTGGTACTGCGCCGTGGTCAGGCGCGGCAGAGCGGGTGCCGAGGGCGCGAAGGGCGCGCTGGTGCTGGTGACGACACCCGGGCCGCCACCACTGCCTCCGGCACTGCTGCCAGCACTGCCTGCCGGCTGCTGGGGGCCAGAGCCTGAGCCGTTGACGCCGCCGTCGCAGGCGGCCAGGCTGACTAAGCTCGAACAAATAAGGGCGTGGAGCGCCCCGGTGCGTACCGGACGAAGCAAGTCAAACATGCTGAATTCCCTGGCCTTGCCTTCGAAGTCGTTCGACCCCGTTTCGAGCAGACAAGAAATCGTCGTCGGGCGCTCGGCGCTTTCGCGGGGTGCTTCGGCTGTGCCTGGTCGCGTAAGCTGCTCGGGCAGATGCTGAGCGTCGCCATCGCCCTCGAGCCTCCGACGGAGTCCGCCGTCGTTCGAGCCATCGCGCAAAGCTGCGAGGAAGCCATCGGCGAGGGCCGCTGCCCGGACGCCGCGCAGCTTTCGCCGGGCAGCGTGGTGTCCTGGTACGCGCTGATTCGTGTCGGCGACTCCAGCGCGCCCGAGCTCAAAATCGAGTTTTACGACCGCAGCCCGAGCGGCACTCTGATCGAGGAGCGGACGCTTGCGTTCTCGGGCCGGGACAACCCGAACAGCCGCTGGGCCTCGGTAGGCGCGGTGATCGCCGCGTTCGTCGCCGCCCGCGACAGCGCCAGTGTCGCACCTCCGCGACCACGCCCTTTGCCGCCACCCAAGCCTGCCCCAAAACCGCCCGAGCCGCTGGCTTGGAACGTCGATTTGGCGCTGTTGACGGGGCCTGGCTTGGATCGCGGCCCCTATCGTTTGGGCGCGCTTGGGCGTGGTTATGTCGCTCTACCGGGCGCACGGGGCGTGCTGGGCCTGCTCTCGTTTCGCTATGCTGAGCGCCCAGGTGATTTGGCGCTCAGCTGGTGGTCGGCGTCGTGCGGCTTGGGCGCGCGAATGGGTGGGCGCACGACGCCGCTCAGCGCGGAGCTCACAGGCGAGCTGGCTTTCGAGCGCTTGCTAGTCACCGCGACCGACCCGAAAAATGGGGAGTCCGATGCTGCGGCACAGAACCGCTTCGGCGGGCGACTCAGCGTAAATTTGGCGCTCAAGCTCGTCAGCAATTTGGCGTGGGTGGCAGGCGCCGAAGCCACCGCGTTGCGGCCCGCAATCGCGATTGCGGTTGGCTACGACGACTCCAGGCGCGCCCCCGCCGTGACCTACGCCTTCTCCACCGGTCTGCGATTCTCTCGCTAATCGGCCGCTCTTTGTTGGAGATGGCGAGCGGGTCTCGAGCCCCCAGCCAATAGATTTGTCTGCCCCGCGCGGCTTGAGACGACTTCAGGGTAATTGCCCATGTTAGGATACGATTGTGGGTGCACCCAAGACCGAGATGGCGCTCCACGCCTCGCCCGCCAGCGAACCTACACCTCCCACCCAAGAGGCCGTGCTCGCCGGTGTAGTCGCGGGCGAACGCTGGGCGCACTCGGCGCTTTACGACTCGCTGTATCCTGTCGTCGCGCGAACGCTTCAAAAAGTCCTGCGCGACGGCTCGGGGGAGTACGAGGACTTGGTGCAGGTCTCGTTCGAACGCATCGTGCGCACGCTAACGGGCGAGCGGCGCGTGCAAGTCGTGAACCTCTCGGCTTGGGCGGGCTCAATCGCGGCGCACGTCGCGCTGGACGCGCTTCGGAGCAGAACCCGTGAACGCCGGCTTTTCGAGCGCGAAAGCGCCGGCCCATCGCGCGCCGAGCGCGTGCAAGCGCCCAGCCTGGAGCAAAAGCTCGAAGCGCGCCAAAAGCTCGAGTGGTTGCAAGCCACCCTTTCCCACATGAACGCCGACCAGGCTCGGACCCTGCTTTTGCACGACGTGCTCGGCCATGGCTTGGCTGAAATTGCGTCCATCATGGGCGTTACGGTGGCAGCGGCTCAACGCCGCCTGTCGCGCGGTCACCAAGAGCTGTTGCGGCGCGCCGCCGTGCGCGGCATTCAAGGTGCCAAGCCATGACTGATCCGCAGCTGAAAGAGCTACTGGCTCCGCTGGTCGAGCCCGAAGACGCGCTGCAGTCACGGCGCCTGCACGTCGACCGTGAGAAAATCGTGTCGCGCATGGTCGAGGTGTCGCTGGCGCCCGAAGAGCGCTTCGGCGCGCGCGGCCGCATCGTGGCAGCGCTGGCGCTGGCGGCGGGTTTCCTGTTGCTGTCTTGGGGCGGCCTCGACCTATGGCAGCGTCGTGTCGCGGCCGACCCGGGTATTCAAGTCGTGGCGCTGCGCGGAAACGTCACCGGCATTCAAGGCGCAAAAGCCAAGGGTTTGGCGGTAGGCGAGGCCGTGTCGTTGAGCCCCGAGGGCACGCTAGAAACCTCGCGCGGCGCCGAGGCGCGCATCAAAACCAAAGCCGGCCTCGAGATTGACCTGCTGGAAAATACTCGGGTGTCGCTCGGTGAGTTGGGCGCTGCTGGTGTCTCGTCGGCGGTGCGTCTGGACCGCGGGCGTGTGCGCTGCGTCATCCCGCATGATCCGGGACGTACGTTCTCGGTCGTGACCAGCGTGGCGCGCATCATAGACATCGGCACGATCTTTAGCGTCAGCGTGGAAGATACGAATGCCGGGCCCAAGACGGTCGTCCACGTTGAAGAGGGCGAGGTGTTGGTGCAGTTCGCAGGCGGGGAGCGTCGCCTGACGGCCTCACAATCTTGGAGCAGCGGAACCGAGCCGAGCCAACCCGTGGCAAAAGCCGCGCCGCCCACCGCGACTGACCCACTGCCGCCGGTAGCACCGGTAGCACCGGTAGCAATAGAGAGCCCGCGTCGCGAGCCCGTCAAGC
>JAYUYU010000296.1:0-2378 GCA_043752365.1 Myxococcales bacterium
GTCGCTCGCAGTCAACGTCACGGCGAACAGGTCGGTAGCGATGGCAGAGAGCTGACCCTTGGTCAGTCGAGCCAGCGGCCGCCGAGCATCGGGCGACGGGTCGAAGAACTCTTGCAAAATAGCAGGCCGCTCGATGCCGCCCGGGGCCAGGGGAGAGTTGTCGAGCATCGAGCCGGGAGGAGACAATTGCGGGCTCGGACCGTTGGAGCTCGGACCCTCGATGCGTGCGGTGCAGGCAGACACGCAGACGGCCAAAGCGCACAGCCTCGGCCAACCGAGCGCCCTTAACGAGCTCAACACGCGTCGGGTCATGACGAGCTCCTGGGCGGGGAGCCCGCCACTGCGAATTCAAGACGGGTAGCCTGCACATCGCGTTCATGTACACAGGCTCGGAGACCTCACGCGAAGCGCGCGCGAAAGTCAGTCTTCGAAAGGCACTGCAACTCTCCTAGCAAGCTGTAATGCTGATTTACCAGCGCCCAAACGTCACGCCCGCAGTCAGCGTAAGCCCGAAGCGACCGAGGTCGACGCGCTTGTCGGGCTTTACGGCGTTCGCCTGGTGCTCGCGTAGCCAAACCCTGCCGCCCGCTTCGACCCATGGCGAGGTCGGTCCCGAGCCGTACACTCGCAAGGCGCCGCTCGCCGCGGCCTCCCACTTGCTCTGCGACCTGGGTAGCGCAAAGTCGTGCCCCTGAACGTGCTGGAGAGCGAGCAGCGGTTCGACGGTAATGGCCAGATTGAGCGAGCGCGTGCCGAGCAGTCGAGCCCCTAAACCTACTCCTGCGCCAAAACGTTGAACGCTGACGGCGCCAGCGCCAATGGCTTGCCGTGGTGCGGCTTCGCCGAAGACGCGGCCACTGAAGAAGAGCGGGCCGCGTAGCTTCCATGCCACCGCCAAGTCGGCCCGCGCGGCGATCGTCGAAGGCTGAACGACTAACCCCAAACCGCCGAATAAGCGTACGCGGTCGAGCATCGAAACGCCTGCAGACGGCCGCTGCGCGCGGTCTGGGACGGGCTTTGGCAAGGCAGCGCTTGCCGGACGGGCATCTATAGCCGGGGACGAGCGTGCTTGCTCCTCCCGCTCATGCAAGAGCGCGTCGATCGCGATCGATGCGGCTAGTGCGACTGCGTCATTGCGGGCTTGGCAGCTGCCGGTAAGGCCAAACAGACGACGCTCAGCGACTAGGCGCTCACCTTCTACGACAGCGATGCGAGCTCCGTCGTCGAGCTCGACGACGCTCAGCCGCAAATCATCGAGGTTTTCCCGGCTGTGAAGATGCCGTAACAGTGACGGTTCGAGCGCTGGTTTGGAAAGGCAGCCCTGGCCGTCGACGACGACGTCGAGCGCGAGGCTTGCGGCCCGCGCGGCTTTCCCTTGCGCAAGGCTCGCGACGAACACCGACGCCCCAAGGGCCACACGCATGTAGGCGAGCCGAGACATCGCGGTGGCTTGTACCCCAATTGCCGATCGCCGCGCGACGCGGCAGCAATCTTTTCGCTCGCGCGACCCTACCCGTTCAGCTACGTTTGCCGAACGTAGGCGCTTGGTGCCTGCCAGTTCAATGACGCACGAAGCGCACCCGGCTATCGACGCGACGACGTTGTTTCGCAGCCACGCAACCGTCGTGGCGCGCGTATTGACCAGCTTGGGGGTGGGGCGGAGTGACGTCGAAGATCTGGTGCAAGAAACGTTCATGGTGGCGCATCGGAAGGGTGGCTTCGTGCCGAGCTCGGGCGAACCCTGCGCTGCTCGTCCAACGACGTGGCTAATCGGCATCGCGCTGGGGCTGCTTTCGAATCATCGTAAGCGGCGGCGCCGCTTTGCGCGGGCTCTCGAGTCGCATGCCGAGGCGGTATCCGGGCTGGCCGAAGGAAGTCAGCTGGATCAGTTGGCAGCGCTCGAAAGCCTCAAGCGGCTGCAGCATGCCGTGGACGGCCTCGGGGCTGGTGAACGCGAGGCGTTCGTGCTGTGCGAGGTCGGGCAATGCTCTTGTGAGGAAGCCGCGGTCATACTGAACGTCTCGCTCGGCACCCTCTATTCCCGCCTGCACCGCGCGCGCAAGGCCGTTCAACGCTTCTACTGGGATCTCGAAGGCACTGGCTCGCAGACTGAGAAGTCGGCGCACCTGAACCACGATGCCGTGAAGAAAGTGGGCACATGAGAGCCGATGACGATCGGAGCAGTCTGCCCGCTTTGCCCGCAGGCGCGCGACGCGACCTCGCCCACGTGCTGGAGTCCGACCTCGGTTTCGACCCTGAGCTCGCGCTGGCTCGCTTCCAAAGTACGCTCGTTGACGGCCGTCCCGCGGCAGCGCTGCGGCCGCCCCGGCGCATGGCGCGGACACTTTTGCTCGCGGCTGCGCTGTTGACGTTGATCT
>JAYUYU010000297.1:0-14944 GCA_043752365.1 Myxococcales bacterium
CCGGACTCCAAAGCGACACGCGGCGGCCACGTGCCCAAACATCGCGCCAGGTAGGGGGTTGGACGCGAGCCACGATCGAGCGCGACACCGTGATTAGCGGCTGCCGCGCTCCTCCTCGTGAATGTTCTTAGCTACGGGGCCCCGCCACTACGCGGTGGGGCTGACGGGCGGCTGATCTTCGTAGCTGGGCAGCGGCGGTTCGACGGGCTGTTCCGGCGAGTCTGGGGTCAGCGGTTGCGGCTGAGAGGGCGCCGGGGGTACCGGCGTCGCTCCTGCCGACCGTGACCCCTGTGGGCCAGCCAGGCTCATGGCCGCGGGCTCATGCCAGCTGCGGCTTGCGCCGAGCTTTGAATGACGATCTCCACGCGACGGTTGTTGGCGCGACCTTCCGGCGTCTCGTTGGAGGCGACGGGGCTAGCCTCACCGCGCCCAATCGAGCGCAGTTTCTCAGGCTTGACGCCTTGACTGATCAGTTGATCCTTCACCGCGTTGGCGCGATCTTGCGACAGCTTCTGGTTCATGTCGTCGGCGCCGCGAGAGTCGGTGTAGCCTTCGATGGAGACGAGCTTGTCGTCGTCCAGCTCTTTGAGCGACTTAGCGACTTGGTTCAGGCGGTCGCGCGCGATGGGCAAGAGCTCGGCCTTGGCGGTGACGAAGAGCACCTGTCCGTCGAGCGTGATGACGACGCCGCGTTGCTCTTCCTTGACTTGAGCGATCTTCGACAAGCTGGCCAGCGCGGCTGCGGCACTCTGTTCGGCCTTGGCGCGGGCTTCCTTCTCGGCATCGAGCTCCGCCTTGCTCTTTTGAATTTGCGTCTGCTGCGCGGCGATCTCTTTGCGCGCGTTGGACAGGTTGTCCCAGGTGGATGCGAGCGATTTTTGGGCGTCGCTCGCCTGCTTCACGGCGCTCTTGCGCAGCGTATCCTGCTTGTCACGGTAGGCCTGTTGGGCTTCGGCTAGCTCACGGCGGCCCTTCTCGTACGAGCCATAGACGGCGGCGTACTGGGCCTTGCGCTGCGCCACGTACGCCAAGCTCTTCTCTTCGAAGGAGCCCGAGTCGTCGGCGTGTGCAGATTCGGCCTTTTCCAAGGCCTGTTTGGCGGTGAGCAGCTTGTCGGGCGAATAGGTCGCGGCCTCAGACTGGCGGGCGCTCTCGTAGGCGCGTCGCGCGTCAATGAGCTCCGGGGTGGGACCAGTGGCGGCACAACCGAACGCGGTCGCTAAGGTAATGGGGCACAGCAAATAGGTAAGTTTCATGACACTTTCTCCTGGAATGAGTGGTGAGCAGCAGGCTTCATTGGCTGGTGTTTTGTAGAGCCTGCACGTCGCCTTGGATCTTTTTGAGGTTCGCGCTGGCTTCGGCTTCGCGGGTGATCATCAAGGCCACTTGCGCGTCGGCCTCGGCGCGTTCGACGACCAATTTGGCCTCATCTTCCTTGCCGTCTGCGCTCAGGTCTTGAGCTTGCTTGAGTTGGTCGCGCGCCATTTTTAGGTGCAGCGCGGCCTGCGGATGTTGGTCTGCTCCAACAGCAGCCGCGGCACTGATGGAAGCCTGAGTGTCCGCGGCCTTGGCGGGTGGCAACGGAGTGCCCCCGCAAGCGACTACCGAAAGGGTCACCAGTGTGGTGCTGAGAAAACGCATCATCATGTCCTCCTTAGACTCGAGTACGAGTTGAGAAACCACCCTGAGCAACATCCACGCCACTCCAAAGCAGCTTCTTTTATGCAGGTAACCCGTGGCGCTATACCACGGTGTTGCCTAAATGCCACGCCACGCTAAGGGTGCGCCTAGCCAGATGGGACAAAAAGGCTCGAGCCACCGTCGCACGAAAACTCGTGAAAGGTGGCTCGAGGGGTAACGACGGAGTCTCGGAGTAGACTTCCGCGTTGGGGAGGTCAGCTGTGTGATGACGGCGACGACACAGCGCCGTTCGCCACCTGCTGGAGCGAGCGGAGTGCTTCGTCTTTCTGTTCCCGCACGGCATCCATGGCCGCGCTGCCGAGCTTGGACGCCTCGGTGCCCAGGCGGCGGCGCGTTTCGCTGCCGCTATTAGGCGCGAATAGGATCGCGGCGCCAGCGCCAATCACCGCGCCAGCAGCGACGAGCCCGAGGTTCTCCAAGAAGTAGTTGCGCCGGCGTGCGAGCCCCAGCGTTCCCAGTAAATCCTCGACCTCGATACCAGCAACCGATTTCGCAACTCTCGTTGCAGCAATCGCCGTGCCCAGTGACATCAATAATTTCTTTGTTTCCATCTCAGTGCTCCGTTCGTGAACCCCAAGCACTTGCATCTAGCGTGCCGTCCGCACCGTCAGCCGTGTGTGCGCGCAAGCGCAGCGCCATGCGCTCCAGCTGCTCCTCGATGCAGCGCACGTTCGCTGGCGACCTCGGGCAAGGGATTTCAGTGCCGCGCGCCCCGCGATGACATTCAGCGGCGTACCAGCCAAACGCCCAGCCACGGAGGTCGTGCGCGCCGTGGCTGCGCGGCGCTCCGCTGCGTAGGTCGTTCCAGGCGGGCGAGCAGCGCTGCGGCGGTATCAGTATGACAGTCGCCGCAGAGGAGAACCGGGGCTTGTAGACGCCGCTGCGGTACGCAACGGCCGCAAACCTTCAAGCTCGAAGCAGTGCTTCGAGCGCTTCGGGCATGATTGGCTTGACGACGTAGGCATCGAAGCCCGCGGCGCCGGCGCTCTCGCGCATCTCACGATCAGAATAGCCAGTCAGTGCAACCAGCCGCGTTTTGGTGCCAGGAGTGTCGGCCATGGCTTGTCGCAACAGCCGCGCCAACTCGCAGCCGCCTAGCTGGGGCAAACCGAGATCGATGAATGCGAGGTCCGGCTTCTGAACGCGCACCTGCTCCAGCGCCTCGGTTGCGTTGGCCGCCGAGACTGGGTGATGCCCGTATGACGCAACGAGCTCACCGAGCATTTCACGCGAGTCATCATCGTCTTCGACGATGAGCACGCGGTGAGGTCGAGCTGCGACTTCGGAGCTACTCATCGGCGGACGATAACCCCGCGGTCGGAAGCTGGCGACGCTATCTGTCGTGGCGTTTTGCCCCAACCGACCGAGTTGCTACGCCCACCCGCGGGGCAATCGCGCGTGACTTGGGCGACCGCGTGGCGGCACGCCGGTTGCTTCATTGCGCCACACCATGTCTGCACAGCGCCCTCTGCTCGTCCCTCACCTGGTTGGATCGCGCGAGCTGCCCAACACCGGGGATGTCGTCCACGCGCGGTACCACGTGCGACACGAGCTCGGTCGCGGCGGCATGGCGGTGGTTTTGGCGGCGTACGACGCCGTGCTGGAGCGAGAGGTGGCCTTGAAGGTAATGCTGCCGATGCTCACCAGCTCCATCGAGGCAGGCGAACGCTTCGTCAACGAAGCCCGCACCTTGGCCAAGCTCGAGAGCCCGCACGTGGTGCGAGTCTTGGACTGCGGCCGTCTTGCGGCGCCGGCCAGCTGCGCCGGTCTGCCCTTCATGGTGCTGGAGTTGCTGCGCGGCGAGGACCTGTACAGCGTCGCGACACGCGAGGGTGGGCTCTCGCCCGAACGGGTCGTGCGCTACGCGCTTCAAGCTTGCGCGGGCCTGGCGGCGGCCCACGCTCAAGGCATCGTACATCGCGACTTGAAGCCGGAAAATCTGTTCCTGGCGCTGGATGCCGAAGGCAACGAATGCTTGAAGGTGCTGGATTTCGGCATCGCGCGGAGCCGCAGCCGGCGCGCGTTGACACGCGGACGCGTGGGTGTTGGCTCGCCCGGTTACATGTCCCCGGAGCAGGTCGAAGGCGGCGGTCAAGTCGATGCGCGCAGCGATATTTGGGGCCTGGGCGTGGTGATGTACGAGCTCTTGGCACACCGCCCTGCTTTTGTGGGCGAGGACGCGGTCAGCCTTTGCGCGCAAACTCTGACCGCCAGCGTGGCTCCGCTGGCAGACCTTCGCCCCGATTTGCCGCGCCCGCTGGTCGCTCTGGTGGAGCGTTGTTTGGAGCGTGAGCCGTCGCGACGTTTCGATAGCGTCGCAGAGTTGGCAGAGGCGTTGACCAGGGTTCAATCGCTGGACTTGGCGCCGCCAGAGCTGACCAGCCGCGACTTCGTGGAGGTGGTGCCGGTCGAGGTCGACCCGATCATCGAAAGGCCGCGTCGACGCCGGGGGCGTCGCGCCGTTGCGTGGCTGATTGCCGGGTTGATCCTCGCGCCCAGCGTCGTGCTGTTGCCGAAGGTGGCACAAGCGCCCGAGCTAGCCTCGGCGCGAGCGTGGTCCGCGCGAGTCCTCGTAAGTGCTCAGGGTAGCTGGCAGCGCGCGCGCACGCGCGCTCACGAGCTGTGGCGGCCGGCGGCGGCTGATGCTCCTGTGCCAAGCGAGCCGTAGCGTTTGGCGCTCGGCTCGCTCGGCCGGCGACTTATTTACGGGACGATACCCAAGCAGTCGTCGGCGCAATTGAACGTCGCTGACGTGCAGGAACGATCGTCGATGCAGGCGTCGCACATTCGCAACTTGCGCTGGCGTTCTTCGTCGTTGTCCGCGTTGTTCTCGCATTTGTCGCTACAACCGTCGACGTCGTGGTCGGACTTGAAGCAGTCAGCGTAGCGCTGGCACACCTGGTTACAGTCGATGGTGTTTTTGACTTCGTCCGCCGCGCTGCAGCCGCCGCCGGTGAACGCCGCGAGCATTAGGCTCAAAATAAGGGTGATTTTAAAGGATTTTTGCATGTTAATTTCCTCGGAACGAGCTGAACGAAAGCATGAGCCAGCCTCACAAAAAGAACGACACACCCAGCGCGATAGCTGGTTGGCCGATGCGGAAAGTCAGCGCGGCGTTGCGCGCGAAGCGGTAGCGGGCACCGCCGTACAGGGTGAGGTCGGGGCCGCGGTCTTTGAAGTCGTCGCGGAGGCGCAGCGCCACGCCGGGCTCCGCAAACACCGACCAGTGCTCGCTGACCCAGAAGTTCCACTGCATCACCAGCGGTACCCAGGTGGTGTCACGGGTCCAGTCACCACCAAAGCCGAGGCCTACGCTGTCGTTCACGCCGTCGATGAAGCCCGTTCTGGCCAGCGTTACGGTGGCGCGTAGGCCGAAGCCCGGCAGACCGCGGTCATAAAAAGGAGCCAGCAAGGCGTGCGGCTCCAGCTCCAGCGCGTGGTCAGGATGATTCCATTCGTCGCGCGCGGTATTCTCTTCTGCGTGAGCCACGCCGGCCGCAAAAGTGGCGAGGCATATTGCGAACGTAGACGCGAGGCAGCACGTCCTGTTTGGTGACATGTTCGGCACCGCTGCACGCTGTGTGCCACGCGTGATTGGCGGCTTGCGTGCCGTCGGGCTCTTGGTGCGGACTGCGGCGCGGCGTTTCGCCCCACTGGGTCGTTTGCGAGCGCCCATCGGGACGTCGGAGCGCCCGAACGGGGCGATTTGAGCCGCAAACGGCCGCTGGCATGCCTTCTGCTTTGCGCTGGGGCGAACCCGCGCGATCGCGCGTAACAAAGGACCACGCCATGTTGTACTGGGCTGCCGTATTTTTCGTGATTGCACTTTTGGCTGCAGTGTTTGGCTTCGGCGGCATTGCCGCGAGCGCCGCGGGCGTCGCGAAAATCTTGTTCTTCGTGTTCTTGGTCCTTGCGGTCGTCTCGCTGATCTTCGGACGGCGCGTCCCGACGTGATGCAGGGCGACGAGGCGCGCTCGCCAACCTTGGCGCCCGCTTCCGATGCCGCGGATGCGCTCACTGCCGTGGTCCATAGCGCCACGGCAGTCGCGCGCGCTGAGGTGCGGTTGGTGGCAGCGGAAGGCAAAGCATGGCTGACCCGTATCGGGTTGAGTATCGGCTTGCTTTGGCTTGCGCTGTCGCTGTTTCAGCTGTTCGTGTTATTGCTTGCCCTGACGCCCGTGCTCTGGAAGGACCACGATTGGACTGCGTTGGGCCTCATGTTGTTGCTGCCGCTGGTGCCCGCCTTGAGCCTTGGGTTGCTCGGATGGCGGCAGCTGAGGCGCCTAAAGGAGCCGGGAAATGGGACAGATGCACGCCAAGACCAATCAAACTGATGAGTTGCTGCGCGCCGAACGAGAGGTAGAGCAAACCAAAGCCGAGCTTGCGCGAAACCTGCAGCGAGTGGGTAGAACTAGCGCGACCCTGGTGCACCGGGTTCAGGCGGAGTTAAAGCCCGGGCTCGTAGTGGCGGCTGCGGTGGTCGGCGCCGTGGTCGTGACAGGCGCGGTTGTTGCGCTGACGCGGCGCCGCCGGCACCAGAACTGGCTTGCCCCGCAGCAACCGTCTGCGCTCGGCGTCGTGGCCAAGACCGTGGGAATTTGGGTCCTGCGATTGGCGGCGCGCAACGTGGCCCAGGCCGTCGTCGCCCGTCTACAGCAGACCGAGACGGAGACGTCGCCAGCCTCGCTAACTGGCGCTCCGGCCGCAGAGTAGCGAGGTCGCCAGTAGCGGAGCGGTCGGCGGATGTTGCGCCGGCCGCTGCGCGATCGTTGTCGTTCACAGTACGACCGGCGACTACGGCGCTGGCCGCGACGTAGCATCGTCGCCGAGCACGCTGTTTGGCTCACGTCGGCAGCTTAGTAGCGTCGGCGCCAGATCAGGTCCAGTGCTGAGCCGCCGTGGTCACCAAACACCGCCGATAGCGCCCACGCGCGTTTGAGGCGTAGCTCGACCGTAAGAAAAGTACGGTCCGCGGGCTGTCCAACTGAGGGCGCGCCAATCGCGCGCGTCACGCGGGCCGAAACTCGAGGCGACACTTGGAAGACAAGCTCCGGTCGCGCGCTGCCGGTCGTGGTGTCGATGCGGGCGCTCACGTCGAGGTTGGTGAAGTCGTCCAGGACTTGATTGAACCCTTTGGCGGCCGTGTCGCCGGCTAAACCAACCGCCAACGCAGCAGTGTTCGGGTCCTCGCTACCCGACCCGGAGCCTTCGGGGCTGCCGAACATGAGCAGGTTGGCGATCTCGCTCGGCGTGAGGGGCGGCTCGGAGCGCAGTTTGATGCGGCCGTTTTTGACGTCTCCGATGTAGTCGGCGTAAACCGTGTATTCGGGCGCGTCCCAGCGAGCGGTAGCGGTGACTGTAGGGTTGCCCGGGTCGTCTCCCTGAAAGGTCACGACACCGCGTTCGATTTCGAAGGTTTTACCGGATACGTCCAACCTGCCACCGCGCACTTCGATGCGACCGGTCACGTCCGTTTCTACGCCGCTCAAGATTTGCATCTCGCCCCCAATTTGAACCTTCGCGGTGCGGCCTTTCTCGATAATGACGTTTTGACCGAGGCGGACGCGAATCCGCAGAGGGGCAGAGGGCACCGAGGAAGTGTCCGTCGCGCCGCCCGGGCTGAGCGGCTGGACTGCCAGCGCCGTGAACTTGCCGTCGGCTCGCCGCACGCCAACCCGAATGTCCTCGGGAGGATCCAGGTTCTGCAGGTCGTAGCCGCTCGTATCGGGCGTAACTAGGCGCAACACCGGCACCTCGATGTTGAGCTTGCGCTCGCCGCTGGGCGGACTCGTGTAGACGGCATCGATGGATCCGGAGACGTCGCCGATGGCAGCGCCTTCCAGGGTGAGTGGCAGCGACTCGTTTTTGTCGATGACCAGGTGTGCGTCGGCCCCGCGCAGGTCGAAGCCGTCCAAGCTGGCGCTGGCGCGGCCGGTCATGCGACCCGTCGTCCCGCGCGCCGTAAACGCTTCGACCTTGACCTTTTGACCTCCGATGGCGACGCGCGCTGAAATGTCGCTGAAGCGCTGACCGATCGCAGGCAGTTGCACGAGGCCCTTGTCGAGCTTGGCGGAGCCGGACACTTCTGTGGTGGTCGGCGTGACCACCAATTTTGCGTTGGCGTCCAGCATGCCGCCAATTTCGCTCACGTAACTAGCGAGCATGGGGCTCAGCGTCGTTAGGTCGAAGCCGTGCGCTTCGAGCTTTGCCGTGCCGTTGCGGCTGAGCTCCGGCAAGTGACGCTTGCCCCAGCGCATGCTCGAGTCCAGCGAGGCGCGCGCTTTGCCTTTACCGACCTCGAGGGCCACCTCAGCCAGTAGTTTATCGGCGCTCGTTTCGGCCGAGGCGAGCAGCGAGCGGATGGGCACCTTGCCGACGCTCAGCGTTTGGGATTTGAATTTGGCCTTCACCCGAGCGTCTTGGCCCCAATTTTTTACGCCAAGCTCGCCACTCAGGCGGCCGGTGACCTCGCGCTCCGCGAGGAACGGCAACATCTCGAGTGGGAAGTCGGCAAGCTCGACGTCGGCGCTGGCGACCAGACCCGACTCGCCGCTCGCGAGCAGGCCAGCCCGGCGGAGATCGCCTGTCCATGCGCTTTTGATGCTGGCCACCTGCGCTGACGGGCTGGAGCGCTTGGCGTTCACCCAACCCTCGCCGCGGTCTGGTGCGTAGTGGACCTCCGCCTCGACGTCGATCGGTTCTTTCGCGCCCGCGGCACGCAGCGCCTGCGCTGATAGCTGAGCGACCACGCGCGGCTCGGCCAAGCTGCCTTCGAGGTTGGCCTGCAGCATGACACGCCCCCGCAGCCCCTCGGGGCGGAGGAGTGGTGGCAGGCTACCAAGCTTGCGGCGCGGCACTTCAAGGCTGATGCGGAGCGGTTGACGCGCGAGCGCCGCCGCGTCTGGCAGCCCTGCCGGCCATAGCTCCGGTAGCTGGGTTTCCGCCTGCACGTTGGCCAACGTTCCTGCCGGATCACGCAGGATTAGCGTGCCGTAGGTCTCGCCGGTTCTTGGTCGCGCATGGGCCGAGAAGCGTAAGTCGATACCTTCGAGGGCCAAGGGTTGGTTGGCGACGGCGTCGGCCGTGGTTGCGATGGTTGCGGGGGGCGTGCGTTGCTGCACGACGCGCAGGCCAGTCGTGTCCACCGCCACGGACAGCTCGAGACCCTGCGGATCGTCGGGCTTGTGGCGAGAGGCGACCTCGAAGCGGACACTGCCGGTCGTTCTTTCGATCGGCCAACCTGCTCGTGTCAGGAGCGGCGAGAGCGCCTCGAGCTGCAGGTTGCCGTTGACCACGAGCTCGCCCTTCAGGTCGCCCCACTGCGCCCGTCGTGGCAATTGGCTCGGTAGTTCGAAGTCGACGGCGGTCAGCCGTGTGGAGCCGAGCTTTCCCAGGTTCACGTCGGCTTTGCCGTTGAGCGCGTAGTTGGTCGAGGACGCGCGGTGCGTAAGACGCGCGGTGACGCCTAGCGTGGCTTGCTCGAGCGGCAGCTTGGTGCCCAAAATGTTGGAGAGGCGAATCAGATCGACGTCGCTGACGGACAGGGACAACTCTTGTTGTGTGGGCGAATAGTCCAGATCGGCGTGAGCCCGCCCTGAAAGCACGTCGAGCGTCGTGGCGGCCTGTAGCCGGGGTTTGGCCAACGTCCCGGAGGCGTTGGCTTGCAGCTCGACGTTGCGCGCTTGCACGGTGGCGGTGTCGACGTGCCGAAGACTGAAGTTGGCTTTGCCCGATAGCGACTGCTGTGCGAGCCCAAGCTGCGCCGTAACCTCGCCGTGGCCGGCAGCCTGGACCCCCAGGCTAGCTAGGCGCGGGGGGTCGTTCAGCTCGGCGTGCAGGGTGGCAGCCAAGACGCCGCCCTGTCCGCTCGGCAGGTGCAACTGATAGCGACCGCGCACCGACAGTCCGGGTTCGGCCACCGCCAACTGCCCAGCGCTGGCCAGCGCGCCTTCAGCAGCCAAGCGGTCGCGGCCGTTGATCCAGAGCGGCGGGGTGGCGTTTGGTCCGACGCGACCCGCATCGAGCTCGATGCGGTGCGCGCCGACGAGGTCGCCGTTATTCGCCTCGCACACGAAGACATCGACCTTCACTTGCAGGTCGCTCTGCGGAGCCTCGGGCACGACCCGCGCCGCGTCGATGCGAGTGGCCTCGAGCGATGCTGCGACCTCCAAGCCCTCCTCGACCGCGGCGTAGCCCCGCACTTCCGCGTGCGCGGCCGCCGCGTCGACCGTGGCCGCAAAATTCAGTATCGGCAGGGCGCCATTCACGTGTGCGCGGAGCGCAATGTTGCCGTCGAGTCGTAGTGCCGGCACTCGCCCATTCACGAAGCTGGCCGGCAGCTCGGGCAGCTCCACCCGCGCGCTGAGTTGGTCGCCGACCCAACTGGCCTCGAGGGAAAGAGGCGAGCCTGCGGCCTGCCCGGTCAAGCGGCCTTCGAGCCGCAGCGGGCTTGCGTCGTCCGCCGGCGAGACGATCTTGGCGGTGACTTGGCCGCGCGGCTGTGCGCCACCGGGTAGATTGCGGGTGACGAGATCGGTGCGCTTTAAAATCAGGCTGAAACCGTCTTGCGGCGATTGACTGAGCCCGGCCTCGAGGCGCGTCAGCTCAGCATCGAGCAGGGGCGAGGAGCCGAGCTGACCGTGCGCCCACACGCGCCGCAACTGCAGGCGCTCGACGCGTAGCGCGGTCCCGGCGGAGGGGTCGCTGGGCGGCGGCGCCGTGTCGGGCGTGCGTGGCATGAACGCGGCCGCCAAGCTGACCCCCAGTTCCTCGTCGTCGCGCAAGGTGACGTCGGCGTGGTCGACGTGAATGACGTCGATGACGAGCTGGGGCCGGTCGCCGTTCGCCAGGAACTGCCAACCCAGCCCAGGCAATGACGCCGCGACGCTCAGCCCTTGTACACGGACGACTAGCTTGCCGGCTGCATCGAACACGCGGCCGTCGACCCCGCTGACGCCGCCCAAGGTCAGCCCGCCGATGCGATCGATCTCGATTCTGCCCTGGAAAACCTCGCTCAGCGCGGCGTTGACCTGAGCTCGGATCTGCTCGCGGGCAAACGATGTGCGCAGCGCAACCACCAGCAGCAGCGCTACCAGCGCTACCAGCCCTAGAACGACGTACAGCGCCAGGCGCGCGATGCGCCATGCAACGCCCTGCCAGGGACGGCGCGCCATTAGAAGGCCTCCCCGATGCCAAACGAGGCCGCCAGCGGCAGGTTCAAGATTTCACCCGGTACGCCCTCGTCTGCCGCACCTTTTGGTGCCTGCAAACCCGGCACGCGGTAGCCGATGTCGAGGCGGACGGGGCCGACCGGTGTGTCGTACCGAAGGCCCACACCAACGCTCAAGTGAGGGCGATTGAAGCGAAACGACAGGCGGCGCGGCGAAACGTCACTCGCGTCAGTGAACAGCGCGCCGCTCAAGGCTCCCGCGAGCGGGAACCGAAGCTCGAGCTCGGCCTCCCAGAGCGTGAAGCCACCCAACGGCAGGTCGCAAACCGCCGGGTCGTAGGTTTCGCTGCCAGTGCTGCAATCGACCCCGCCTGTGGTCGTCATGTCGGCCGCGACAGACTGCCCGTGGTTGTAAAAGGGCACCACACCGTGCGGCCCAATTTCACGCGGCGCGTAGCCGCGGTTCGAACCCGGGCCGCCAGAGAAGAAACCGCGCACGAACATCAGCTGCACGTCGCGCACCCAGCCTTTGCGCTCGTCCGAGCCGGGCAGAGGCGGCGGGCCAGGCTGCGGTACTCCGGTGAGCGCGTTGGTCTCGACGCTGTCGCCGTAGTTTTGTGCGAAGAGCAGCCCCAACCCGCCGCGAGCAGCCAAAGTCACGCGTTTAGAGACTGGCAGGTAGGCGCGGACCTCCGGCTGTAGCTTGAGGTCGCGGGCGTCCCCGCCCACCCCAGCGAACTCGACGTCGTTGGCCACGAATAGGCCCCGATGCGGTTTCAACGGGTCGTCGCGTAAATCGAGGGTCGTGTACAGCGCAGGGTACGAGACGAGGATGCCCCCCATGTCCTGGTCCTTCGTGCCCTTGTAGGCGAACGGCACGTTGAACTGCACGTTGTGCGATAACGCAGCAAACAGGCTGTGGTACGCGCGCTCCAGCCCGATTGAAGCGCGGTAGTCGAAGTAGCCGATGATCGGCGCCGCTTTATCTTGGTCCTTGGACAGCAACACCGGGTAGGCCGCCACCTGCCCCTTGAGCACCAGGCTCGTGCGACGAGTGAAAATGCCCGGCTGCCGCAGCTGGGTGCGAAACCTACCCTCGGGCAGTAGGCGCTCCGGCGCGTCGAATGAGGGGAAGCGTGTCGGGTAGATGACCGCGCCTGGCGTCACCTCCACCTCCAGCTTGCGCATGTTCCCCAAGAAGCTCTGATCTTCCCAACCGAAAGTAAGGTGAACGTCGCTCTTGAGCGCATCCACGGTCACGCCGCCGCCTACGCGCACACTGCGCAACTTGGCCTTCTCGAGCTTGACCAGGATGGGGATGCGGGGTTTGCCGTTCGGTCCTGGCGTGGCGGCTTGCACCTGGGGCTCGAGCTCGACCGAGCTGAACACGCCCAGGTCGAGTACCGAGCGCTTGGCTTCCTCGAGATCCGACTGCGAATAGGCGTCGCCCGGTTTCAGGCTCAGTGCGCGGCGCACCTGGTCTTCGGGGAGGTCCGCGAGTCCCCGTAGTGTCACTTCTCCCAATTCGGACGCCTCACCAGGCTCGACCCAGAAGCCCACCGCGGCGCTAGCTCGCGGTAGGCTGACGTCCGCGCTCTTGCGCACGGTGGCCTGAGCGTAGCCGTTGTCACCCATGGTGCGGGCCAATGCCTTGGTCGCTTGGTCGAGCTTTTCTTCTTCGAACGGGGCGTCCAGGGGCAGCTTGTCGGTCACGCTGCTGCGCGCTTCCAAGCGTAGCTCCGCTGGCAGGCGCTCGAGGCCATGCAGGTCGACGCGCCGCAACAGGACGGGGTCGCCTTCCTCGACCACGATTTCGACTCGAACCTTGGAGCCCGAGCGAAATACGTGGGCGGCACGCGCGTGCGCCTGGTAGTAGCCCCGGCTTTGATACAGTCGCTCGATCCGCTGCAGGTCCCGCTCGAGCACGAAGCGGTTGAAGGTTTCGTAGTCGTAAATGAAGCCCGGAAACAAACCCAGAAACTTAGGGGTCTCGCGCGACGCGATTCGGGCTTCAATCTCGTCGTCGTCCAATTCGGAATTGCCGGTCACTGTCAGGCTCTCGAGGTTGAATCGCTGGGTCGGCGCCTTGGTGCAGCCAACGCTGAGCGAGCCGACTAGGCACAACAGTGCCAGCGGAACCGCTTTGAGCCAGTCGGACCCGCTGCGTTGCACGGCACGCGAGCTGCAAGCGATGGGCCACGTCATGACTCGTCGCGCTTTGCTTGTTCTCGTCGTGTTGGGGTGCAGCTCGACCTTGCCCGGACCCGCCATCACCAAGCATCCGCTGGGCGCCTACGTGGAAGTGCCGTATCCACCGCCAGCGGCCTTAGCCGAAACCGTCCCGCCGCAACCCGAGCGAGACGGAGTCGTTTGGATCGATGGCGAATGGATTTCTCGCGGTGGCGAATTTGCATGGCGGCGCGGTGGCTGGGTCATACCACCGGCAAACAGCCAGTTTGCGCGTTGGAGCACTTGGTACCGCCGTGACGGACGGCTGATGATGGCTCGGGGGACCTGGTACGACACCAAGCACGAACGCCTGCGCGCCCCCGCAGCCTTAGGCCCCGCCGCGACACCGTCGAACCAGTTAACGTCCGAGTCTCAGACGGGACGATGACCGGAGGCAGGAGGATCACTAGCCGGAAATGACTGCCACGACGATTCGTCCACCAAGTCGCGGGTGCCGCCGCCGAAGCGGTGGCTGGACGGGTGCTCCAGCCAACGCTGAACTTGCACAGCTGTTTCTTTCAGTGGCTTATCGATGACACCGCGCACGACTAGCGCGGCCCCACTTAGCACCAAAAGTGGTCCCAGCGTGCCTCCGCGAAACACGCCCGCCGTGGCGACGGCGACGCCGCCGAGGATACGCGCAGCGCGCTTGCGCTTGACGCGCCCGTCGACGCGCTTTGCCATACCAATGATATCGAAAGTCGTGCTGTCCATGGTTCGCTCCTAGTTGCCAAAATTCGCGCTAGCTTGAGGTGCTCGAGTCGCGTCCGTAAAGACCGCGCGCAGAGCGCAGCGGCGCCCCAGCGTGGCCTGCAGGTCTCCCAGGCATCGCAGCACGTCGTCCGCAGCGCCGGTCGGTGCCAGCACCGCTACGCTGCCTTCTGGCGCCACTTCGCCGCACAGGTCGGAAAGCAGGCTCCTTCGCATCAACCAACTGGCCTGGCCGTTATTGCCGACCACGTAGGTGACGTCGTTGAGAGACCGCTTTCGATGCCGAAGAAGCTCGGTACAGTTGCGCACTCGCTGCTGGAACCCGTCCAACGATTCGTCGGGGCCGAGCACCAACACGGTTTGCTCACCGGCGTGGGCCAACACGGGCATGTGATGCACGCCCGGCTCGACCAACACCAACTTCGCCTGAATCTGCGCCAGCATGAGCGCCTCAAAGCAGGGGCCGTGCCAGTGTGGGCATTGGCTCCCCACCGCTCGATCTACGACACTTTTGCGAACCCCTGTGGGGCGAAATGCCGCAACGGGGCAGGAGTGGTCGCTCGCTCGTCCGCAGCCGTTGGTCCGAAAGGTGCAGCACATTCGCACAGCTTCTTCGGCGTCACGTCGGAGGAGGAGCCTAATAGGGAGTAAGAAATGCAAACGCGCACGCCCCAAGACCAGTCGCAGACGATCGATCAGCTCAACTCGTTCCTGCGGGGTGAACTTTCTGCCGTCGAAAGCTATCGCATGGCGCTCAATCGCCTTGAGCGCAGCGAGTTTCGGGCGACCCTGGTGCAGTGCTCCCGCTCGCACGAGCAGCGCGTGCGCTTGCTTACCGAGGCAATTTTGGGCCGCGGGGGTGAGCCGGCAGAAAGCTCGGGCGCGTGGGGCTCCTTGGTGCGCATTCTCGAACGTAGTGCGCTAGCCATTGGGGAGGACGCTGCCTTGGCGGTACTCGAGGAAGGCGAAGATCACGGCCGCGATGACTACGAGCGCGAGCTCGCGTCTCTCGAGCCTAGCGCACGCCAACTGGTCGAATTTGCCATTTTGCCCGAGCAGCGCCGAACCCACGACACCGTGAAGGCCGTCAAGCACTCGCTATCATGAGCCCGCCAGGCCGGCTCGTGGCAGTTG
>JAYUYU010000298.1:0-6252 GCA_043752365.1 Myxococcales bacterium
CCCCTTAACGACCGACTTGCACACGTGTTGGACCCAGAACATCCCATTACCAAGGGCTTCCCACCGGTCCGAAAGATGCTCACGGACAATACCTCGGTCTTTCAGCGAGGACCCTGTGAAGGTATCACGGTGATCGACTATGCACGTTCCGTAGGGGGCGGCGCCGATGGATACTTCCCTGCTTCATGGACAAAAACCTACAAGGGTAAAGGTCGGTTCTTCCATCATGCCCCGATGCATGTCATGCCAAACTCTTCCAACGGAGTCCTGCATGAAGCGGATGATGTAGGATTTCAAACCTTGTGGATTCGAGGGGTTGAATGGGCGGCAACCGGTGCGGTTAGCTATCCTCTGCCAGCTAACATGCCTACAGAAACCACAGAATCTCGCAATGACCTGTGCCCCGACCCGTGTACGATGATGGACTAGTTAGGGGGACTTCGTCTCTCCGTGTCGCCAAGCGTTGGAGGGCCCGGTAGTACAGGTGAGCATGTTTCGACCGCTCTGGTGCGTAGCGCTGCTAGCCCTGTTTTGGCCCGGATTGCTCCTGGCCCATCCCCTTTCGTATGGGACCTTGGATCTGACGCTTGCGCCAGGGGAGTTTCGCGGCGAATTGGTGCTGGATAGCCCACCCGAGTATGCCAAGGCTGCGGGGGGGGCGAGCGCCGGTGTGCAGGCTGATGTGCAGGCTGATGTGCAGGCCAAGCGCAAGCGTGAGCTCAAACAGCTGCTTGAGAGTGGGATAGTTCTGCAGTTTGACGGGGCCAAAGCACAAACCCACGCCGAAGTGCTGGCGCTTGGCACCGGGGCAGAAGCGGTCGACACCGTGCGCATCCGCGGCAAGGTCCCCCACCAGCCCAAGGAGTTCGTCCTCCATGTGGCGTATGAAGTGGGGGAACTGGGCGTTGACCTAAGCGGTGCTCTGCTGGACGGCCGCTTGCGTGGTTATGTGCCCAAAGACACCAGCTCAGCGACGATCTTTCTCGGAATAACAGACAAGCGCCAGCCGTGGCCCCGGCCCTGGACCGCGCCAGGTTCTGGTACGAGGCCGTCGTACCGCAACGCCGAAGGGGGCGGCGCCACGACAGCCAGCGCCGAGGACGGCGCGACGCGGAAAGTCTGGGTTTTTAGCTTCGGGCAGTATTTGAAGCTCGGCTTCCGTCACATCGTGCCTCACGGCGCCGATCACGGGTTGTTCGTAATAGGTCTGTTGCTGACGCACAGTCTGTTGGCCGGGCGCCTTCGCTGGCTCAAGCAATTGGCCCTGCAACTGAGCCTCTTCACTCTCTCTCACTCGGTGACGCTGGCTCTCGGAGCCCTTGGGGTGGTCAAGCTCGACGCCGATCTGGTTGAGCCGCTGATCGCCCTGTCGATTGTCTACGTTGGCGTGGAGCCATTGCTGGCCAAATGGTGGTCGAGCAAGGGTGAGCCATCCAAGCAACAGGAACGCACCAACTTGTGGCGACGTTCATCCGTTGTGTTTGCATTCGGGTTGTTGCACGGGCTTGGGTTTGCCTCAGCGCTGTCCGTCAAAGGGCTGCAAGAAGGGGCGCTCGTCACGTCTTTGCTGGCGTTCAACCTCGGCGTGGAGGCTGGGCAGCTGTTCGTTGCGGCGGTGGTCGCGGCGCTGATCTTTCCAGTGCGAATGCGCAGTTTCTATGCGCGGTTCGTGCTTACCCCCGCGTGCGCGCTCATCGGGCTAGTGGGCGCTTTTTGGTTCATCGAACGCATCACTTGAGCCTGTGATTGGAGTAAGCATGCGTGGCATGGACCTCTTCAACGCCGCGGGCGAGCGGCTCGACCACACCTTCACGCCGGGTGACACGGGGCGCCGCGCGCTCGTCATCGTCGCCCACGGGGTGACCTCTCATCACGATCGGGATTACCTGAATGCTCTCGCAGCCGGCCTGGCTGCGCGTGGCGTCGCGGCGCTGCAGATTACGTACGCCGGCAACGGCCGGTCTGAAGGGTCGTTCGAAGCGTGCACCATCTCCAAGGAGGTCGCGGACCTTGGCAGCGTGCTCGACGCGTTCGACGGTTGGACGGTGGGTTATGCCGGCCACAGCATGGGCGGCGCCGTAGGGGCGCTGCGCGCCGCCCAGGACCCGCGCATTCGAGCGTTGTGCTCCTTGGCCGGCATGGTCCAGGTGCAGTCGTTCATGGAACGCACGTTTGGCCACCTTTCGCCCGGCCAAGCGATGCTCGACAAGCCGGAGTGCCCGCTATCGCAAATCTTCTTGGACGACGCGCGTGTGATCGGCGACACGCTGAGCGCGGCGCGTGAGGTCGACGTCCCCTGGTTGCTCATTCACGGCACCGCGGACGACCTCGTACCGCACTCCGACTCCGAAGAAGCAGGCGCGGCCAACCCGAACGCGCGACTCGAGCTGCTACCGGGGGCCGACCACCGCTTCGCGGGGCACGTGCCGAGGATGGTCGAGCTCGCGGGCTCGTTCTTCGACGGGGCGCTCTGAGAAGTTTACAAGCCGCGCAGGCTCACGGAATTTGGGCCAAGCGGATCGTGGTCGTTGCGGCGGGCTTGATGTAATTGATTCCCGCATTCACTGCGGTCGCGTCGTCCCGCACTTTGCCCGTGAGCACGGCGTAGCGGCCCTGCGCGTCGGCGCCTTGCTGGTTGGGTGTCCAAGTGTTGCCGACCGCCTGCACGGTGAGGGCCTGCATGTCGAGGCGCAAGGCCGTGCTTTGTAGCGTGGCGCGCTGAATGAACGTATTGCCGCCAGGCTCGGCCAGCGTGCCGAGGTCGATGGTCGATGCGTTGCCGGCCGCGATGAGCAAGTTGCCCCAATTGGGCATCGTGGTGACGTCCATCACGGTGTCGCGGATTTTCAGATCGAGCACAGTGGACCCGCCGCCCATACGCATGCCAGCGTACGCGACCTCGCGCACGTCGCAACCGTCGATGCGCACCTTGCCGCCTGGATTCGGCCCGCCTGTAAAGAGATCGGCGCCGAAATCGAGATCGTAAAACTCGGTATCGGTCAGCGTGAGCTCGGCCGGGATGCCGCCCTTGATGCCGCTACCGCAGCCGTGCAGCTTGCTACCGGAGATACTGAGCTTGGACGGCGTGTACACGAGGAAGCAATGATAAGCCGTCGCGTTCGGCTTGATCGATAGATCGGAGTCGGTGACCGTGAGCTGGCTGTTGCTGTCGAGGGGCTGCTGGAACAGCGCCTGCGACAACGTCGCGACGCTCAAGCCCGCTACGGTACCGATAGATTTGCCGGCCAATGACAGCACCATGCCGGTGCCGTCCAGTACTTCCAGATCGGTCAAAGTCACCTTAGATTCGTCGCTCGCGCTGATAATGCCGGCCGCGCCGTGGTTCTGCATCACGCCGCCTTCGATGCTCAGTGACGCGGTCTGCGCCAGAGTGGCGAACCTTTGGCCGCCATTGCTCAGCACCCCCCCTGCGGCGCCCGTCACCTCCGCTTGCACGGCGCCGGTGAGCACCAGGCACACCTGCTGGCAGTTGCTGAACTTGGTGTCTTCGATGGTGAGGGTGCCCGTGGCCGTGGCCGCGTCCGCGAAGTCGATAGCCGTGTAGAAAGTCGACAGCTCGAGCCCCGTCAGGCGGGTGTCGCCGCCGAGGCGGATCCGAGCATTGAAGCCACTCCCGATGACGGTCGCATTGCCGGTGTTCTGCGCCATCAAGTCGACGCCGGCCGGGATAGCTACGGTGGTAGTCAACGTGTACGCACCGTCCAAGAAGACGATGGTGTCGCCCGCCTGCGCAACGCTCGCGGCGTGCGCCAACGTTTCGAAAGGCGCGTCGACCGTGCCGCTCGCGGTGTCGTCGCCACCTTCACCGACGTACAGGCCGTGAAACGGAACAACGTTGCCTTCGCCACCAGCGCCCGCCTCGCTCGGCGCACCTGCCGTCGGCCCCGCGCCGCCCGGCCCCGCGCCGCCCGGATCGTTACCGCCTTGTACATTGCCCTCACCGGCTGCGTCGTTGTTGCCGCCGCCCTTGCTAGGCCCGTCGCCCGCCGAGCTGCCACCGTCACCCGCGCTCGAGTACGGCTTGTCGGTGTTCGACTTCTTCTTGTCGTCTTCGCTACCGCACGCGGACAAAACCAGCCCGAGCGTGGCAAGCGACATGACACACATCCCCGAAAGCGAGCTTACGCGCATAGGCTCGATGTAAACGCATCTGAGGCGGCGCGAAAAGGGGCTTCGGTAGCGTAGACCGTGTGCCCCTGTGCCAACGCTTGGAAGAAGGGTAGCTAACTGCTGGCTTGAGCGAGATACTTCCGCGATTTACGCCCAGGGTGTACGCAAGTGGCCGCCAGAGTGAGGGGAGTGCGCTTCGGTATCAGCGCAAACCAAACGAGGTCAGCAACTGCTGCTGCACCTCGGCGCACCGCTCGTTGATGGGGGCTACCGCCGAGACAACGTCCGCGCCCACGGTCTTCCTGAGCGGACGCTGAGCCTTGGGCATCTGGACCAGCTCGACGAGGGCGTCGAAAATTTCTTTCGGGTTGCCTAGCTGACCCGACGAGGCTCGCTCCTGAAAATTCTTGCTGAAGCCTTCGAAGATCTGTTTCAAAGCGGGCTGCTCATCAAGCAGCTGCGCGTCTTTCGGTTGAATCGAGTTGCCGAGAAAATCGGTGCCGTACGCGCCCGGTTGAAGGATGGTGGTGCTGATGCCCAGCGTTTCGAGCTCGTAGGAAGCGGTTTCCGCCAGCGCTTCCAGCGCAAACTTGCTCGCGGTGTACGGGCCGAGGAAGGGGATGACTAGGCGTCCGAGCCCGCTGCTCACGAAAATGATCTGACCTTCTGCGGCTTTTCGCATGTGCGGCAAGACCGCGCGATTCATGCGCAGCACTCCGAACACGTTCACGTCGAACATGTTTTGCACCTGATCGATGCCGAACGCCTCTTGGATACCCCACGTCCCGACGCCGGCATTGTTCACGAGCACGTCGAGCTTGCCGGCCTTGGCAATCACGGCGTCCACGCCTGCCTTGACGGAGGCGTCGTTGGTTACATCCAGCTCGACTAGCTCTAGCTGATGACCGCCCGCTTTAGCCCACTCTTGTAGCTCGTTGGCCTTGCCTTGGTTCTTTCCTGTCACGCCACGCATGCTGGCAAAGACTTTGTGCCCTTGCTCTGCAAGCGCGCGCGGCGCCGTTGCCGAAACCGGTGCTAGTACCCGTGATCAGAATGGTCTTGGCTTGGTCCATGTGTTTGAGCTTCCTTGTTGGTGAGGGAAGCTAGAGCCCGCGCCAAGACTGTCAATCCCCGGGGCAGAGCCTCAATGGAAGCTCAGCTGCCCTTCGGCATGTGTCGTTGTGCTCGCAAGCGGCGACCGCAAAAGTTGCTTGACAGAGCTTGGTGACCTGGACGGCATCTCCGCAACCACGACTCGAAGCGCTGCTGCTAGCCTGTTGACCCATGACGACGCTTCGCGCATCGCACGTCGAACTGCGACCGGTAGTGCCCGAGGATTTACCAGGGCTGCTCGGCATCTTGGGCGAGCCGTCGGTGGCACGCTTTTGGAGCCCGCCCGACGACGCGCTCGAACGGCGTGCCCTGCTTTTGGGCGAAGACCCCGATGGCGCCGAAGCCATTACGACGTTTACGATTGCGGTAGAGGGCAAGCTAGCGGGTTGGATCGCGGGCTGGGAGAAGCTGGAGCCCGAGTACCGTCACGCTGGCGTTGACCTGTTCGTGGGCAGCGCGCACCAGGGCAAGGGCCATGGCCTTCAGGCGATTCAGCTCGTTTGTCGCTGGCTCTTCGAAGGCCGCGGTCATCACCGCATCATCATCGATCCTGCCGCCGATAACGCGCGCGCGATTCGCACGTACGAGCGCGCGGGCTTCAAGCCGGTGGGCGTGCTCCGCCGCTATGAGCGGGGCCCTGACGGCACGTTCCACGATGGCTTGCTGCTCGACCTGTTGCCTGAGGATTTACTCGCACTCTTCAACGACTCGCCCAGTAAATCTCGGGATTGCCCGAACGATTCGACGCGAACAGGATAAGGCGTCCATCCGCCGAGAGAGTGGGGTCCGTTTCTTGGAACGAAGTGTTGAGCTCCGTGAGCGGCTCGACGTTCGCAAACGGGCGAGCCAGGGTCGCGCGCGTGGCTCGATAAATGTCGTCGTCGCCGGCGCGATCTGAGATGAAGAAGACCTGACGCCCGCCGCCGTTGACGAACACATCCCAATCGCTCCAGCTGGTATTGAAGCCAGTCGCCAGCGTCGCGCTACCCCACACCGAAGAGCGATCGG
>JAYUYU010000299.1:0-14905 GCA_043752365.1 Myxococcales bacterium
AGCCGCCCGCCGAGCCGGCAAGCAGGTACGGCATGTTGCGGCTGTCGTGAGCATTGCCCTTGGCAAGCTCGCCTAGCCGGCTTCGCGTGTTCGCTCAAGGCTTGCAGCTGCCGCGGCTGGTCAGCAATGCGGAGAGCGCCTGTGCGATCGGGCCGGCCAGCGTCTTGGCGCCGCCCGCCGTCGGGTGAATTCCGTCTTGGGTCTCCACGTCGTGGGCCACGGCTACCGCCATGACGGGTGACTCTGGCGTGCTCTGCGCGGCCGCCAAGCTGTCGATGGCCGCATCGATCACGGGCAGGGCGTCGTTTTCAATCTTCATCAGCAGAAAGGTCGCCTGCGGGTTTTGCGCCCTGACCAGGGCTATCAGCTCTTGGTTGTCTTTAATGTAGCTGCCGTCAGGGTCGTCGCGGTTGTCGGGGTTGTACTTGCCGTCGATGAAACCGCCGTACACGTTGTTGACGCCCAGGTACTCGACGACCACGTCTGGCGCCCCGCCCAGGCCTTTTTCCTTGATGAAATTCAGGATGCCGGTCGTGCTGAAGCCGCCGGCCGCGACACGCTTGGAGTCGTAGCCTGGCTTGACGACGTACGGTCCGTTGTACGGTCCCTGGTCGAGCCCAATCAACTCGTACTGGCAGCCCGCCTCGCGCAGCGCATCTTGCAGCGGATAGATCCACGAAGCCTCTTGCTCGGTGATCGAGTCGCCAATGCACAAGATCTTCACGGGGGACGTCGGCTGGGCGGCGCCGCCGCTTCCGCCGGCACCGGCGTTACTCGTTCCAGCCGGACCGCCAATCGCTCCCGCAAGACCGCCGCTGCTCGCTCCGCTCGTGCCGCCGCCCGCCGCGTTCACGCTACCCGCGTCGCTTGTTGTCATGCCGGCGCCAGCACCTCCAACGGGCGCGCTCGGGCCGCCGGCAGCAGCGCTTCCCGCAAAGCCGCCGACGTTGCTGGAGATTGGAGGAGCTGCGTTCGAGCCGCACGCGGGAGCGAACAGCAAAAGCACGGCCACACCGAAATGCCTCGAAACAATCATGCCGGCTAGTTCGCCGCAGCCCTCAACCAGCAGGCACGCGGAAGATGCTGGCTGGCGGCAGCGGCACGCCTGCATCCAAATCTGCGCGGATTAGGCTGTGAAATGTATGATTGCGCCAGGCAGTCGTCACGCGTTCGAGACGACCCACGCCCCAGCTTGGACAAATGTACTGGTCATTTTGGCAGCTCGGATCTGCCGGGTTTCGAAAGTCCGCGCCCATGTGGATCAGGTAGTCGGCGCTGGCGCGATCATCGCTGGCGGTCGCGCTGCGCAGGCTCGAGCGCGCCTGACAGTTGCTGACGATCTCTTGCACGGCGCCGTCGAGCGGCTGGTAGCCGTTGTCTTGCCAAAAATGAAAGATGTAGCCAGGCGCCGGCACGACGTCCAAGCCGTTCGGCTGCGCTGCGCGAACGAGCGGATCGGGGCCACCGCCAGCGTAGCTGGGTGAAAAGGTGGCGCCACCGAGCAAGGGGCTCGCACCCGTTTGGCTCCACTCGGCCGCGCCCGGGCGCAGAAACCACATCGTGCACCGACGGATTTCGAGCTGCGTGTTGCTCGGCGTACTATTCGCGGCGCCCCGAAACACGGCGCCCCAGTAGTTGGCGTGCGTGTAAGCGACGCTAGGCGGCGTGGTTCGCGTGCTGGTTGCGCCTGCTACCCACGACCAACTGATGGGCACGCCGGCCGGCAAGCCTTCGCTCGGCGCTCCCTCTGCCGACGCGAGCAGGTGCTCGCGCACGTCGATGTCGCCCAGCTCCTGACCAGTGCCGCCAAGCCCCTCCGCCGCGGCGCCGCTAGCTCCGGCGCGGCTCACGGTACTAGCGGAGGCGCTGGCTGCTCCTCCGCTGGCAGGGTCGAAACCGGCCGAGCCCGCCCCGCTGCGCGGCATCGACGGAGACGCCGAACAGCCCGCACCGAGGAACCCGACACTGAACCAACTGAACACGAGGCCCGCGCGCATGACTTGGTATACGCGCCAGCCGGGTCACGCCAGGCAGGTGAGCTCCCGGCGCCAAGTGCTAAGGGTGGGGCATGTCTTCGCGCGGATTGGCATTGGTGACGGGAGCGACAGGAAACGTCGGGCGTGAGGTCGTGCGTGCCTTGCGCAGTCAGGGCTTCGCCGTGAGGGCAGCCATGAGCGAGCCTACACGCGGGCGAGGGCTCTTTGGTGACGACGTCGAGGCCGCGCGCCTCGACTTCTTCGACGCTGGAACTTTTTCGGTGCTTGACGGCGTTCAGTGGCTGTTTCTGATGCGGCCACCTGCAATCGCCAAGGTGAAGCAAACGCTGCTGCCATTCGTGGATGAAGCCCGCCAACGCGGCGTCCAGCACGTCGTTTTCCTCTCCGTCGCTGGCGCCGAAAAGAACTCGCTGGTTCCACATCACGCTGTCGAACGGCACCTCATGCAGGCGCAAGGCTGGACGATCCTCCGCCCAGGCTTCTTTGCTCAAAACTTGGGCGACGCCTACTTGCTCGACATCGTTGAGGATTCACGCCTGTACGTGCCCGCGGGGAACGGTCGCGTCGCCTTCATCGACGTGCGAGACCTCGCTGACCTGACCGCGCAAATCTTCGCGGCTCCGGCCAAGTACGAGGGCCACGGTCTAACCCTGACGGGACCAGAAGCGCCGAATTTCGCCGAGGTCGCAGCGTTACTCAGTAGCACGCTCGCCCGCAGCATTCGCTATCAGCCCGCTTCGATCTTCGGCTACGTGCGCCACCTCAAGCGACGGGGGTTGCCTTGGGCGCAAGTTGCCGTGCAAACCGTGCTGCACTACGGCTTGCGCTTTGGCCAGGCGGAACGGGTGGACCCCAGCCTCGAGCAGCTGCTAGGACGCCGCCCGCGCGACATTGCCGATTATATTCGCGACCATGCGAGCTGCTTCGCCAGGCCAGGCCAATAGCCGGACGTAGCGCGACCGAGCCGTCCCGGCGATTTTTCGATCAGTGCGGGCCAGCCTGCCCATCACGTCCATGAGACCCGCACCGCGCGTTCTCAGGCATCGCCTCGGCGAACAAGTTGGCTCCCTTCTTTTTGACCCCCCAGCACGCTGCTTTTTGCCCAGCTAGTGACGGCTACTCGCCCATCCGCCCCTCCAGCGACGCAGAGCTCGTAGCTCAGGCAAAGGCTGGCGTGCGGCTTGCTCAGGCGGTGCTCTGTCGCCGGTACTGGAGCGCCGTGCACCACCTGGCTCGGAAGCTGGCAGGCCCGCTCGAGGCCGAAGACATCGCACAAGAAGTGTTCAGTTACGCCTTCAGGTCGCTCGACGCACTGCGCGACGAGAACGCGTTTCGCGCTTGGCTTTTTGGCATCGCGGCACGCTTGGCACGGCGCCAGTCTCAGCGCAGGACCCTGCGAGGGGTGCTCCTCAATGAGCGCGCGCAACTGATGACCCGCAACTTGGACGACATGGTGCGCGCCGAAGCGACGCTGGAGCTCAAGGAGGTTTCCAAACGCATTGCCCTCCTCCGTACTCGCGAACGCGACGTGGTCTGGCTACACCGGCTCGAGGGCAAAACCAGGGAGGAAACTGCACACGCGATGGGCGTCTCCCTCTCGAGCGTCAAGCGCTTGATCGCGCGCGTCGATCAACGGTTGAGGGGCAACTCGGCCGTCGGCGCCCGGCCCTACCGCGACTCGCCGAAGTATTACTGATCAGCTTCGACGGCCGGTCCCATCACAACACGAGAGACGCCTTGGGCGGCTTTAGTGAGGAACCATGCGCGTAATGACTGGCAAGGTACGGCTGGCAGGCGTTGGAGCATTGCTGGCGTTCGCGAGCGGCTGCACCGCCGACATCACGGCGGCCGGCAATCCGGGCGGTCCCAGCTCGGGAGATGGCCCTGGAGGCCCGAACGGCGGCAGTTCGTCGGGTGGGACCGCGAACATCGGCCCCGCGCCCGCCGGCGTCACGGCTGGGGTCAGGCCACTGCGGCGCCTGACGCGGGAAGCCTATGAACGCACCGTTCAAGATTTGCTGCATCTTCCAAAGCGCCCCAACTCTGGCCTGCCCGACGATAGTCGCAGCCAAGCTACCGACTTCGTCGAAGCTGGCTCGGTGGCAGAAGTGGACGCCACCGCCCTGCAGACCTCAGCGGAAGCGCTGGCCAGGGAGGCACTTGCAGGCGGTCTCACCGCCTTGATGAACTGTACTCCCGACGGTGCCAGTGAAGCTTCCTGTGTGGAGAGCTTCATTCGCGGCTTCGGTCGTCGTGCCTTCCGGCGCGCCCTAACGGACCAAGAGGTGCGGGAGTTGCAGGCGCTGTTCACCAAATCACGAACGGACGGCAAGCTTTCCGTGCACGCCTCGGTCCAAACGCTGCTCGAGGGTATGTTGCAGGCCCCGCAGTTCCTGTACCAGCGCGAGCGTTCAACGCCAGACACGCTCGGAACCGCCGGGCTCGAAAGCCTGACGTCGGACGAACTAGCTTCGCGCCTTTCATACCTCTTGTGGAGATCCATGCCTGACGACGCGCTATTCAAGGCCGTCGACGCGGGCAAGCTCACCACCGCGGCCGACACGGCACGCGAGGCGGCACGCTTGCTTGCCGATCCACGCAGCCAAGAGACGCTGGTGGAGTTCGTCGCCCAATGGTTCCGGCTGCCGCTTGGCAATACCGGTGTGCTGCAGACCTCCGCCAGCGCCGAGACCAAGGCCTTCGTTGCTAGCGTTTTGTCAGGAGACGGCCGCCTCGAGTCGCTGCTTGCTTCGCCGGTCAACTTCGTCAACGAGACGCTCGCGCCCATCTATGGCGTGAATGGCATTGGCGGTAGCGACGTTCAAAAGGTCACGAGCGACCCGGCCAGACGCTTTGGCCTGCTGACTCAGGTCAACTTCCTCGGCACATTCGCCGACGGGGCGCAGTCTCACCCAGTCAAGCGCGGCAACGTCATCTTCAAGCGGGTCTTGTGTGGCGAGCTTCCGCCCATGCCGCCCAATGTGCCGACCCCCGATGCTGAGCAGCAGGACGTCTCCAATCGCAAGCGCTTCGAGGCGAAGACCCAGAATGCCTGCGCTCGAGGTTGCCATGCGTACCTGGATCCGCTGGGCTTCGCTTTCGAGCACTACGACGGCACCGGCAAGTTCCGCGATAGGGACGGGGGAGCGCCGGTGGATTCGTCAGGCGCCGTCACCTTGCCCGGAGCCGATAGCGCGTGGACGTTCAAGGACGCCAAAGAGCTGGTGGACCTCATGGCCACGAGCAAGGAAGCCCGCGCCTGCGCAGCCAGGCAATGGCTGCGCTACACCCTCACGCGCCAAGAAACCGCGGAAGACCAGGGTTCGCTGGACGCCGAATCCGCCGCCTTCGCTTCCGCCGGCTACGACCTGCGCGCGCTGTTCCTATCCGTCGCGTCTACGCCATCGTTTCTTTATCGCACCTCGACGCCGCCCCAGGGGGACTTCCCATGAGCCGATCTCTACGCTTCACTCGCCGAACCTTCGCTCGCGCCACCGGCCTGAGCTTGGCCCTCTTGCCGGTGCTCGAGGCCGACAAACTTCTGCACGCTGCGCCCAGTGACTCGACGAACCTCGTCACTATCGCCTGGCCCAACGGGGTCCGCGCCACGGAGTGGTGGCCCGACGCGCACAAGGACCCGGACTACCTGCTCGACGAAAGCTCCGGCGTCACCGAGACGAACTTCAGTTTCGGGAATCGCAAAATCAGTGGACCACTTGAACCCCACAAGCAAGATTTGCTGTTCTTTCTGTTCGCTGGCCTGTCGGCTACCGTCGAAGGAGGGCACGAGTCCAGCCCCGAAATGTTCAAGGTGACGGATGGCAACACGCTTGACCAGCATGTCGCCCGCAACCACACCACACCCTTCAAGACCCTGAATCTGGCGGTCCAAAAGATGGACAATCGCGGCCACATTTTCAAAGATGGGCAAGGCGTTTCGCTCGAGCAAGATCCGTATGCCGTCTTCGATCGGATTTTTCAGGGCGGCGCGCTAAATCCCGCAGTGTTGACGCAACAACACTCGAACCGCACCAGCGTGCTCGACTACGTGCACAAGCAACTCGAAGCCTACGGCAAGATTTTAGGAACCGAGGATCGGCAACGCATTGCTTTCCACCTGGACTCGATTCGTGAATTGGAAAAGCGACTGGGCTCTGGCGGCACGACCATGGCCGCCGGAGGCAAACCGGATTCGCTGACCGAGCCGCGTTTTGATCCAGAAAACGTCAGCAGCTTCAACTTGGCGACGCGTGCGATGTTCGATTTGATCGTCGTGGCGCTAGCCAGCGGTGCCACGCGCGCAGCCAGCCTCATGCTCTCTGACGGCGACGCCGCCGGGCTGGCCATGCCTTGGCTCGGTCCAGACTTTGCCCTCGACACCGGGTCTGACTACCTGGGTATCCAAAACAATCATCACGGGCACTCGCATGTCATCGATGAAATTCACCAGCAGATGCAACGCTGGTTCGTGAGCGAATTTGCCGAGTTCATCCGCAAGTTGAAAGAAACGCCTGGGCCCACTGGCGGCAGCTTGCTCGACCAAAGCGCTGTGCTCTGCATGAACAACATGAACACCGGCGGTGGTCACGGGACGCACAATTTGCCGACGTTTTTGGCCGGCAAGTGCGGCGGCTACTTCAAGACCGGTCGCTACATCAAGAACAAGGAGTGGGAAGGCAACCACGACGGCATCAAGGCCGCCATCGCCAGCGCGATGGGGACGCCGCTCGAGGGTTGGAACGAGGACTCTCGGCTGCGCGTCTAACGCACCCAGCGCGGGCTCGGCGCCCGATCCATGGTGGACTCGTGCCCCGCGAGGAGCCGAAAAGATGATCAGAGGCCGCCTTGCCTCCCATCACCAGGTAGGTCGCCCATTCGAGCGACCCCGGAGCGAGAATGCGACTGACAAAACTCCTGCTGAACCTGGCGTGCATTGCGGCTTGGGTCCCGGTAGCAGCCTGTACCGGTGACCTGACCGGCGGCCCCCAGGGCGGGCCCGGTGGAGGCCTCACGGGGGGCGGGACGACGGGCGGGGCTGGTCTCGGAACTTCCGGTTCGCCGGTGGTGCCGTCCCCTGACGCAAAGGTGGCAGAAGGTACCGGCTTGATGCCGCTGCGTCGTCTGAGCGCGGCTGAATATTCCAACACCATCTCGTCGCTATTCGGAAGCGGCGTGGCGACTTCGGTCGCGTTTACAAGTGACCCTCAGGGCACGTCAACCTACCCGATTCCAACGCTCGTCGGCTCGGTGGAGCAAGACGACTTCGAAAAAGCGGCGGAAGAGATCGCGGGCAAAGTCGCGTCTCAGCTCACCACCCTGGCGCCTTGCGCCGCCGACGGCGACGAGCGGGCTTGTGCCAAACAGTTCGTGACGACTTTTGGCAAGCGTGCGTTCCGCCGTCCGGTGACCGACGCCGAGACCATGCAACTGCTTGGCTTGTACGACGCAGTCCGCGCGGCCCCGACTTCGCTCACGTACGCGGAAGCCGCCAAAACGCTGCTCAGCGCGATGCTGCAGTCACCTCAGTTCCTGTATCACTGGGAGCTCGGAACTGCGAAGCCCATCGCCGAGGGCCCCCTGTTGCGCCTCAACGGCTACGAAGTCGCGTCCCGCCTTGCCTACTTCATGTGGGCCACCATGCCGGATGCCGCACTGCTAGCAGCCGCTGATGCAGGTCAGCTCGACACGCAAGCGGGCATCGACACGCAGGTCCGCCGCATGCTGCCCTTGGCCGACACTGCCCGCTTGGTCACCGGCATGGTGGGTTGGTGGATTCGCACCGACAAACTTGCCAGCTTGCAAAAGCAGCCGAGCGTCGCGGACGTCACGCCGGCGCTGAAGGCAGCGTTGGGCCTGGAATTCGAGGCATTCACGGTCGACACGCTGCTGAAGCGCGGCTCCTACACGGATCTGCTGACCTCACCCAACGGCTTCGTGACTGCCCCGACTGCGTCGCTCTACGGCTTGAGCGGCAACTTCGGAGTAAGCCCAACTTCAGCGGTTCTCCCGAACGGGCGAGTGGGCTTGTTCTCCCAGGCCGCATTTCTTGCCGTCGAAGCGCTGCCGCAAGAGAGTTCCCCGGTAAGGCGAGGTAAACTAGTTGCCACTCGCCTGCTGTGCCGGACCATCCTTCCGCCGCCGGCCGGTCTCAATGTCATGCCGCCAGAAGTCTCGGACGACATTCAGACGCGCGAGGCCTACCGCCTTCACTCTGAGAATGCGGTCTGCGCGGGCTGTCACGCGCAGATGGACCCGCTCGGCTTCGCCTTCGAGAACTTCGACGCCATCGGGCGCTACCGCGCCATGGAAGCGGGCAAACCCATCGACGCCACCGGCAAGATCCTCGACCTGGGAGGCCGAGACGTCGCTTTCAACGGCGCGGCCGGCATGCTGCAGGCCATCGCCGAAAGCGAGGAAGGCCAGCGCTGTTTCGTCGAGCAAATGACCCAATACGCCTTGAATCGTTCGCTCGGGGACTTTGACACGGCCACACAAGATGCAGCCTTCACCGCCTTCAAGTCAGGCTCGCTCGATCCGCGGGAGCTTATTCCCGCCATCGCCAGCAGCAAGAGCTTTCGCTTTCGCGCACCCGCTGCAGGAGAGAACATTCAATGAGTCGCTTCGTAAGCCGTCGTAATTTCCTAGCTGGTTTGGGTGTCGGTGGAGCGTTTCTGCCGCTGCTCGGCTCCGAGCTAGCAGAAGCGCAAAGCGGCTTCCCCAAGAAGCGCCTGTTGGTGGTGACCTGGACGAACGGTATGCGTATGGATTCGTGGCGTCCCTCCGGCGGCGAAACGAACTTCACGCTTGGCCCAGTGCTCGCCCCCTTCGAGCAATTGAAGAGCAAGCTCACGGTCATCGACGGCCTCGGACAGCGCGTGCAGTACGAGGCCAACCCGTCCGCCGTGGGGTGGAACCACACAGAATGGTACGGTGGCCACGACAGCTACCCCGCCGTGCTCACGGGTCACCCGCTCTCCCAGTATGGCGATTTTCTCGGCGTTTCTGGCGGCGACTCGATCGATCAGTACATCGCCCAGCAGCTCGATGCCCCCACCCCCTTCGATTCACTCGTGCTTGGCCCTTGGTCGAGCGGCGGCTACTACGGTGCCACGTCCTACCGCGGCAAGAGCACGGGCATCACGCCCGAGTCCGATCCGTTCAACTTGTTCAAGACGCTGTTCGCGGGACGCAACCTACCTGCGGGTGAATTCGACAAGGCTCGGGCTACCCGCAAGAGCGTGCTCGACTACCTGAACGGCTCGCTTACTGCCTTTGGGTCGCGCATGGGCACCGAGGACAAAGCAAAAATCGACTCGCACCTCGAAGCCGTGCGCACCATCGAGAAGCAACTGGCAGGCGGCGACCTCACGCTCAACTGCACAGCGCCCACCCTGCCCGACCAATTCAGCACGAGCGGCGACGACTCATCGAACTACCCCAAGGCGCTCACGGCGTTTGGGGATTTGCTGGTGGCCGCCTTCCGTTGCGACCTGACTCGCGTGGCAAGCCTTACTTTGAGCGACGCCGGGGGGGACAACTTAGTCTTTTCGTGGCTGGGCCAAGAGTTTACCGGACCCGGCGACGAGTATCCGGTCCGGCAGTACCACGACATCACCCATCGCGCCGAAAGCAGCGACGAGCACCGGCGGCGCAAGGACACCGTGGAGGCCTACTTTCACGGTGCAATCGCCAAGATTGCCCAGCAGCTGGAGGACACACCGGAGGGTACCGGGACCATGCTCGACAATACCTTGATCGTGATCACGAACTCGATGGGCGTGAATCACGAATCGCGACTCGTACCTTTCACGCTGGTCGGTAACCTGGACGGCTATTTCAAGACCGGTCGCAACCTCAAGTACGGAAGCGGCTCGCTTGGCGTCGCTCACAACGAGCTGTTCGTGGCCGTGGCCAACGCCATGGGCGTCGACGGCAAAGGCTTCGGCCTACCCGAATACAACAGCGAGCTCCCCGGCTTGAAGGCGTAAGTCAAGCGGCTACCAGTCACCGGCTGGGAAGAACATTCCAAGTTGCGCAGGTAAAACTGACCAGCCTCGGGAAAATCTGCGCCGCGGAAGCCGTTGGGACCCACTAGAAAACATGGCTGTCTCACGCTCCTCCGGCACCTCGTCGTGGTTCAACCGCGCGCCTCGTTCCGGCGCTGCCGAGCGGCTGGCACTTGTCGCAGGTAGCCTGCTGCTGGCTGGCTGCGGCAGCTCCCTCCCCAATGACCCTTTGGACACCGGTGGGGGAGCTGTCAATGCAAGCGGAGGGACTTCTGGCAGCGCCTCCGCCTCCGCCGGCGCCGGCAATGGCGGCGCTGCAGCGATGTCCCTGGGCGGAAGCTCAGCCGCGGGCAGTGTGAATGGCGGCGGGCCCCCTCGCGGCGGTAGCTCAGGCGCGGCCAGCTGCGCTGACGGCCCCCCCGCAGCGGGACTCAAAGTCCGTTTGAGCGCAGCGTCCGGCGTCTCGCTCGAGGGTGATTCCGTGAGTGCCTGGGCCGACCAATCGGGCCTCACGAATCCGGCGGCAACCCAGGGCGACGGCGCACGCAGGCCGACCGTCAACGCCGGCGCGCTCAACGGCAGACCGGTCATCCATTTCGATGGCGAGGACGACTACCTGGAGTTGCCGTTTCCGGTCAACGGACTCGACCACATGACGATCGCGGCCGTTTCGCGGACCTGGATATTTCAGAGTGGCAGTCCTAACAACGACTGCGATTCCGATAAGGATGGCCTTACCGACATCGGGCGCGAGCTCAACTGTAGCGGCACGGACCAAAGCCTCATCACTTGGCCCGAAGGCAACGCACAATTTGCGGAGACGGGCGTCTTCTACGGCCTTGGTCAAACGGAGGCGACTTTTCGTTTCGGCACCGGCAAAGACTACCTGCACTACAAGACGCCTTTCGTGTTGCTCAACCCTCCCGGAGACGCCTTCGTGTGGAGCGCGGCCGTCATGAACGGGCCGTTGCGGCGCTTCTACTTGAACGGCACCATCCCCACGGGTCGGCTCGACTATCGCGACGACACGACGGCCCTGCTCGAAACGACGGCGCTGCGCGACGAATCCGATCGCCCGCAGCCTGACGCCCCGGCGGCCATCGCTCGCGCCGAACCCGTCGCGCACATCGGGCGCGGCCGCTTCCAGGCCGCCACCAGCTTCTGGGCGGGCGACCTAGCCGAGCTGCTGATCTACGACACCGCCCTCAGCGACAGCGAGCTAAGCGCGCTGGGCGCTTACATCGAGTGCGCGTACGGGCTCGAATAGTGCCAACGGGCTCGACGGATTCTGGGCCTGTCCCTCCGTAGAGCTCGACTCGGCGGCTCAGACGAGCCCAAGGTAGCAATTTACCAGCGCCTTCGCCTCAGGGCACCGCGAGGGCCCGAGCCCGATCAGCGAACGCACCATTCGGATAGGACGCCACGAGTCGCTTCGCGAGGGCACGCGCTTCGGCCTTGCGTCCCGTCTGCTGGAGGAATGAAATCTTCATCCAAAGGGCTTGCTCGCGGAGCGCGCCGCGTGGGTACTCTGACAGATAGCCGTCCAGCACCGAAGCATCGCCCCGCGCGAGCGCATGTCGGGCGGCATCGAACCGCGTAATTTCCGCCTGGAGGGAAGGCGTACCGGCGCCGGGCGTAGTGGCAGCGGCTGGCTTCCGCGAACTCGGCGAGCGAGGGTCGGCCGGCGTGTCCTCCGCGGCACTTAAAGGAGGGTCGACTGAAGGAGCGGGCACCTTCGCGCCCGCGAAGTGCGAAGGGACCGCCGAAATTGGCGGCGCTGGGGGTGGTACGGCTACGGCAAGTTGCGGCTGCGGCGAGTCGATCTGAGTGACTACGACGCCAGTGACGACGGCCACCGGCAAGCTCGCGAGTACGACCCATTTCAGTAGAATCGAGCTCGAGACATTGCCGGCTGCTTTGGCCCCGCCCGCGACGAGACTCACAGAGGCGCCAACGCCCAAACCCACTGCAGTAGCGGAAAGAGCGGCGCGACGCGCACGCGCACGCCCCTCAGCGCTCGGCTCGTCCTCGCTTGCCGAGCTCAACAGCAAGCGCGCCAGGTCGTCCTCGTCGATCAGTCGCCGGGGATCGCTCATCGTTGCCTCGCGGGCCAAAGGCGCGCCACCTTGTGCGCAAACGTCTCGCGGGCGCGGCGCAATCGCGAAGCTACGGTGCCGGGAGGAACGCCTTCGAGGGATGCTATCTCGGCCATGGTTAGCCCCTCGATTTCGAAAAGCACGAACACCGTGCGCTCCTCGAGTCCCATGCCAGCAAGTATTTCATCCAGTCTTTGTCGCGCTCGCTTGCGGTCCAACAGCTCGTCGGGGCTGGGCTCCCCCGACTCCGCTCGTTCGTCGAGCTCTTGCGCTGGACCGCCACGGCGACGCGCGGCATCTCGCGCGTCAGAAGCGACGCGAAGGGCGACGCCGTGCAAAAAGGATTGCTCGCGGGCTGGCTCGATGTCTTGAACCTTTCTCGCAGCGATGATGAATACTTGTTGCGCGGCATCGTCCACTAACTGCGAAGGCACGCCCAACCGGCGCACCAGCTTCCAAACGAAATTGTAATAGGTGTCGAAAAGGTGCGCGACGTATTCGTGGCCCGGATGAGGGGGCCCGGGCGCGCTTTCGCCTTGTATGGGTGGAGCCTGTATTGAGGACTTGGCGCTCGCCTGGCCCGCGGTGCTCTTCAACTGGGTCTGCTCCAATTATGGGAGCCCTGCCTGGAATTGATCACTCAAAACGCAATCCCACCAGCCAGCGCGGCCTCAACCGTTAACGCGGGAACGCGGAAGGCTAATGTATCTGGCCGAAACCAGTAGCGATCTCGCAATAGGGGGAAACGTGCCACCAATGCAGGTTCGACAAAGAGACCGCCGAAGGCGGCCGTGAAGCGAAGAGCCAGGCCCGGGGCGACCCAGGGGCGCAGGGAGGTGCCACCATCCGTGGCGGTTGCACGAAGCCCCCCTAGCTCCAAAGACAGACACGGGAATAGAGCGGCAGACGGGCCCGCTCTCAAGCTCAGCGGACACACGTCACCCGAGCCTCCAAGCCAAGTGAAGCCAACGTTGAGGGGCGGCGAACCGTTGCTCGCAACGTCATTCGCGAACGTCATGTTGACTGCGCCACGAAGCACCGGACTAGCTCCACCGCTGAAGCCCGTGCGACCGAAAAGCAGGCCCGCGGCCAGGCTGCCACGGGGCGCATACCCAAACCGTTCGCCGAACGCGGCTCCCAAGAGCCAAGCCCGGGTCGAAGGCTTGACGGATGCCGCAGGGACCGCCGGCGCAGGGGGCGCGAGTCCTGGCGGTGAAGCTGGCTTTGGCGCCGCTGGGAGCGTCAGCCTGGGTTTGGAGGTGCTAGCCGAATCGGAGCTCAGCGCCGCGGCAATCGAGAGCCCTGCCACTACTTCGTCGCAGCTCTTCGCTTCCAAGCGGCTGCTCGTAGTGACTCCGTCGCGTACGATCTCGAGGGTGCCAACGTAGCCGTCCCTCAGCTGCTGGAGCCAGACGACGAAGCGCACGTCAGCGCCGTTGGGCCAAGGCTCTTCGGCGGGAGTAAGCTCGACCGCTTCGGTCCGTGCCTGAACCTGAGCGCGAAAAGTGAACTCTCCAGGGCACCCCGGGGCGGGGTGGTACTCGGAGATTGCACGTTCAGGGCTTGCGGCGGCGACGGCGGGTAGAAGGGATGCGCAGGCTGCGCCGAAGGCGGAGGCCAAACGGAGCCGGAGCATAGCTTTGACTTACCAGGCGCGCGCCGCCATGGGAATGCCTACCGTCCGCGGCCCTTGAACGCTCGCCCGGCCTAGCCTAGAGCGGCCTGACGGAGGTCGCGTTGCGGGTGGGAAAGTCGGCGGGAACCGGCGGCATCTGGGTTACTCCGGCCAACCATCTCAACGCCCGATCGTGCGCGGTCTCGAATGCGGCGCAGCGCATTGGCTCGGGCACTCCCTCGTCCGGCTCGTACACGTGTCCGTAGTTGGAGTTGTAGACGAGGCCCTTTCCGTACTGGACAAGCCATGAAATCGGAAAGTTCAAACGTTCCACCTGGTCGTAGGTATAACTGAGTACGGTGACGTTCTGCGCGGGGCCGCGCATGAACTGGATGACCTCGATGGTGCGGGCCATGAATTCGCGAGGCAGTCCCGCGTAAATGGGGTGATCACCCAGGAGCTGAATCCGGGCGTCTCGTCGGTCATCGTGGCGAGTGTCACCCCCACTGCCTGGCGGAATCGGCACGATCGAACCGTCTTCAGCGACCGTGAGGGCAGAGCCATAGTCTTTGCTCCGCCACGACAGACCAATCATCTTGTTGTATTCGACCCAGTCTTCGAAACCGTGGTTCGCCGCGTGGTGCGTCAACAGGCGGCCGCCGTCGAACATGTATTGCTCGAACGCCAGCTGGGCTTCCTTGGGCCAGTTTCCCGTCGTCTGGATGTTGGTCGTGTTTTGCACGACGACGTCATACTTTTTGAAGTCTGGTTTCCACGTGCTCCACGCGGCATCGTTTTCTGGAGGCACCGTGGACACGTCTACCGGGTCGAAAATCGGATCGCGCCCCAAGATGGTCAGGTACCTCGTGGTAATGACCCGCCAGATATGATTGTTGAAACCGTCGACAATCAGGACGCTGATCTTGGTCTTGCCTTGCGCGGCGGCGCCAGCCGTACCGGCGGCGCCAGCCGCACCGGCTGTCGCCTGCGCTTGTGTTCCAGCTGTGCCGCCCATGATCGGTTGAGGGACGACGGTGGGGATGCCGCCACCGCCGACATTGCCTGGCGGCGCGGTGGGTGAACCAGCCGTCGCCTGGGCAGGAGTCGATGGGGCAGAAGGAGCGCCGGTTTCGCTGCAAGCGCCGACTAGCAGGGCCAAGCTCAGGACCAGCACGTTCCGCCGAGCGGGCT
>JAYUYU010000300.1:0-6238 GCA_043752365.1 Myxococcales bacterium
ATGCCCCAGGGCGCCGCTGCCGAGGGCAACGCGCTCGCGTCGGTAAAGCACGCCGATGGCGCGGTCTACTCTGTTCGGAAGCTGCCGCGCCCCGCTGGCAAGCTGAATGAAAAGGTCTTCCTCAAGCTTGGAATGAACCTGTTTGGTCGCTGCAGCGACAAAATGAAGATGCAGGGCATGGTCGACAAGCCAGGCCGCACGTCTATCAACTACACGACCAAGTGCCCCGACGGCAGTGACGAGCAAGGCTTGTTCTGGGCCACCGACAAAGCGCTGTTCGTAGCCAGCGTGAAGGGCCAAGCCAGCAAGCTTGGCCCCGCTGACGCGTTTTTGTACGGCTTTGAAGCGAAGTGAACGCCGCTACGGCGCGTCCTTGCAGCAACGAAACCCAAGGCTCGGCAGTACCGCGTTGGTGCTGATGCGGTCCAGGTCGAAGCGGCAGGTCAAGCCGTTGCTGGGCGACAAGAACGACCCGCCTTGCAGCGCCATGATGTCGTAAGCGGGGGTGCCGGTGGTGGTGCCCTCTTTCTTGTCGCTCCACTCGGCTACGTTGCCTGAAAGATCGAACACGCCGTCCGGCGAGACGCAGTTGGTGAACGAGCCGGTCGGCGCGGCTGCACTACCGGTTGCATCGATGCCGTTGCAGTTCGCGCCGACGTAGGCGTGGCCGTACGGATACGTGCGGTTGCTGGCACCCTCGCAGGCCTCCTCGAGCTCCGTGATGTGACACAAGCGCCTGCCGCTGGCTTCGCAGGCTCCCTTGGCTTCGTCGAACGAAGCGCCCGTCCACGGCAGGCGATTCGGGATGCCGCACAGGTGCGTTTCGTCGGTGCCGGGCGAGCTCACGGTAGCGTCCGGGCGTGAGGCTTCGTATTTGTCGATGTAAAAGTCGAAGGCGCCGCGGGTGATGCGCACCATTTGGTCGGTGCCTTCGTCGACTTGACCGTCGCAGTTGTCGTCCAAACCGTTGCAAATTTCGGCCGAGGCCATCGGCGGATCAGGCGGCAGATTGGTGTTGCAGTAGGTGGTGGTCGCGTCGAGCGGGTCGCACTGCGTCTTGCCGAAATCCAGGCACACGCCGAACGCGCCGTCGTTGCACGACTTGCCGAGATCGAGGAAGGCCTCGTCGGTTTGACCATCGCAGTTACCGTCGATGCCATCGCAACGACTTTCGGTGATTGCGACCTTGCCGGCTATCGTCTCGACACCCGTCGGGTACTCGCAGACCCAGGTACCCACGTCCGAATCGCAATGCAACGGCACACTGACGCAGAGCGTGTTCAGCTTCTGCTTGCAGTAGCCACCACCAACGGCGGGCTTGCCCGACACGTTGTTGTCGACGGCACCGTCGCAGTCGTCGTCTTTGCCATTACACGATTCGGTTCGCACCGGCCGCACCGGGCAGAGTTCGCAGCCTGGTAAGTTGGGGTCGTAGTTGCCATAGTCGGTTTCACAAACATCGATCTGGCACTGCCCGCTTTGGCATTTTGCGATCGCGTGCGGAAACATGCCGACACACGACGTTTCGCAACTGCCGCAGTGCAGCGGATTATCGTCGAACTGAAATTCGTCCTTGTCGCCGACGCCGTCGCAGTTATTGTCAAGATTGTCGCAAATTTCCGCAGAGGGAGTGTCTCCTGGCACGCAGACTAGAACGGTCCCCACGCATTGCGTCTTGCCCGCACTGCATTCTCCCAAACATTCCGGCGTCGCGCAGAAGTCGGTACACCCGACACCCACATCCTTGACCTGCGAAGTGTCGCCGTCGCAATCCTGATCGTAACTATCGCAAATTTCGACGCCGCAGTCGTCCCGCGGGTCCGCCGTGGCTGGGTCACAGTCGACGCCGTGCTTGTCCTTGACGTGACAAGGGTACTCACAGCCCGTCGAATCGAGGCCGTCGACGGTACTGAACCCATCCTCGCACACCACGATCTTACACACGCCGTCCTCGCACTTGGAGGAAGCATGTTGCAAGTCGCAGGCGTTGCCGCATACCCCGCAATTGTCGAGATCCGTCTCGAGATCGAAGCTTTCGTCCTTGGCACCGTTGCAGTTGTCGTCCTCGCCGTTGCAGACCTCGTCCCCCATCGGGTCGCCGTCGCAAACCAGCTCGCAGCCGTCGGCCGGTTCACCGTTCGTGTCGTAGCGATTGGGCAGGCAGGTGTCGATTTGGCACTTACCCTTCACGCATTTGGAATCAGCGCCGGTGATGACACAGTGCTCTCCGCACACGCCGCAGTTGTTGACGTCTGTCTGCAGGTCCACCGTGTCGCACTCGGTGCCGGCGTCCTCCAGCATGCCGCCGCCGCCCGTCCCGGACTTCATGCCGGTGCTGTCATCGCCGCCAAAACCGATCACGAGGCTGCCGGCGATACCGCCCGTACCGGTGCCTCCGCTGCCGCCCGTCATAGTGGGCGCTTGGTCCTTACAGTCTTTGAAGCAGGCGGCTTCAGTGGTGCAGCCGGTCGCCGCCAAGCTCACGAAAGAGAGCAGCAGCCCCGAACCCGTGAGGCCGCTCCAGAGGTGCGAGCCGCGCATCAGACCGCCCTCCCATCACTGTCGCGACGCCTTCTACTGACGAGCACGCCCAGCAGCAGCAACGACGCCGCCAGCGCTGCGTGACCACCACGTGAAGGCGTGGTGCGACAAGCGCAACCGCCGCCGCCCGTCACGAGACCGTAGACACCCTTGTCGTTGCCGGCGGTATTGCCAGTCGCACCAGCACCCGTGTTACCGCCAGAAGTGGAGCCACCCGTGCCGGTTCCCGGGTCGCCAGCAGTCGGCTCGTTGCCGTCGCCGCCCAGGGCGTTGCCCTGACCGCCCTCGCTCGCGCCGCCTTGGCTCGCATCACCGGCGCTGCCGTTGCCGGCTCCGGCGCTGTTGCCCTCGCCGCCCGCGCCTTGGTCGAGCGTGCACTTGTTGTTGCGGCAGTGCGCGCCCTTCGGGCATTTTTCGTCATCGCAGTTTTGCGGCACGCAGTACTTTTTACCGTCGTACGCCTTGCAATCGTAGCCGCCCGGGCAGGGGAATTCGCCGCCGTGGCACGGCTCGTCACATTGGCCGTCGATGCAAGCATTGCCGCCCGGACAAGCCGCAAGGGTGTCCGCAATCCCGTCGCAGTCATTGTCCTTCAGGTCGCACACCTCTTTGAGCGGGTGCACGGCGCCCACGCAGTGGATGCCGCCTTGCCGGCACACATAGTGCCCGCTCATGCAAGGGGCTTGGTCATTCGGCGGGACCACCTCGTCGCAGGGCTTGTTGACGCGATCGTCGTTCTTCGTGACGTCCTCGTCCTCGTCGATGCTGCCGTCACAATCGTCGTCGACGCCGTTGCAAACCTCCAGCTTCGTCGCACCATCCGGTACGCAAAGCGGTGCTTTAGTCACGAGGTCGCAGGTGAGCGTGCCAGGGCAGCCACCGAGCGTCGTGCAAGCGTCGCCCAGCGTCGTGATGTCATCGACCGCGCCGTTGCAGTTGTTGTCGATGTTGTCGCACGCCTCTTCGCTGGGCTTCCCGGCGTCGACGCAGGCCACCGTGTTGCCAACGCACGCGTACTTACCTTCCGCGCATTGCCCGGTACCGCACAGTGCTGGCGCCTTGACCTTCGGATCGCAGCATGGTGCTCCAACGGCCGTCGGACCGCTGCCCACGTCGTCGATCACACCGTTGCAGTCGTTGTCTTTGCCATCGCAGACCTCCGCGGTGGGCAACTTTTGCCCGACGCAAGCACCCCACTTAGCAACACCGCTGTTCGTCACGGCCGTGCACTTCGCGCTGCCCGCGCGACATTCGCCGAATTGGTAGCTATTCGGATCCTTGTTGACCGAATCGGCGGCCAAGACGTAACAGAACGCATTCTGCCCATCGACCAAGTTGTCGCAGTCGTTGTCGAAGCCGTCGCACAGCTCGGCGGACGGCCCCGTCGGGCCCTGGCACTTGAGCTGGCCCATGTCGCAAACCGTCAAGCCTGGATTGCATAGGCCCACGTCCGAGCCGCACGGCTGGTTGTCGTCGACCAAGTCGGCCAGCTCGTCGACGAACGTGTCGCAGTCGTTATCGGCGCCGTCGCAGACTTCGGGTTGCGGCACGCATTGCTCGCAGTTGAGCGGGTTTTGCGGCGTGCTCTCGTCGATGTAGCCGTTGCAGTTGTCGTCGATGCCGTTGCACTGCTCGGTGCCGCCGAGACCGCCCGGGTTGTCGATGTTGCAAAAGCTACCCGAACCGTCGAGCTTACAAATGTAGTGGCCCGTGCCCTTGCAGGCACCCAGTTGGCCGTCGTCACAAGTCAGGCCAGGGCCCGTCGGCGGCTGCGTCTCCGGAAAGTCTTCGTCGATCTGCCCATCGCAGTCGTCGTCCTTGCCGTTGCACTTCTCGAACACGAAGCTACCCGAGATGATGGTAGCCATGGCATTGGCCAGCTCCGCACGGCTTGTGACGAAGTACGCCGAGCCGGTGCCGCCGGCCGCAGCGATGTTGTTCAGCTGCGTCGTCTCGGTGGACAGCGTGGAGAACCCGATCACGTACGTCTTGACCGAGACCATCGTCGGCACGCCTGCGATGGTCTTGGCCACGCCCGCGTTCAGGGCCGCGGCCGCGGCGACTGGGTCGCCCTGGCAGCTCTCGGCGCCGTCAGTCAGCAGAATTACGTTGTATTTGCGGCAAGGCACGGCGGCGTCGCACGCAATTCGCGGCGTCAAAAAGTCCTTGGTCGCTTCCAGTGAGCTGGCCAGCGGCGTTGGGCCAGTGCCGCGCAGCTCGCAGTCGCCGCCCGTGCAGGCGACGTCGGCTTTGAAATTCGTCTCCTTATTGTCGAGCCAGCTCAGGTAGTTGCTGAGCGGCTGAGAGAAGTCGACCAGGTACTGAGCGCCGCGCTTGGGCGGACCGCAGCTGCCGGAGTAGTTGATGCAGTCGGCCGTCGGCGTCTGCCAGCCGATGTCGATGTTGGTGTTGAGCGACGCTAGTGAGTCGTCGACGCTGCTACCGTCCCCATACAGCTTGCTCGGAACGCACTGACCGTCGGGATAGTAGTAGGGATAGGCCGGGGTGACGTTGTTGGCCGGGTCGTCGTAACTGCAACAGCTCTGCGCGCACTCGAACCAGTTCGCCGTCTGGCAGCTGCGATTCGCGCCGCTATCTTGATAATAGCGGGCGAGCGCGTAGTCGCTCTCGGGGAAGGCTGCCAGCACGTCCGAAAGCGCGCCCTTGGCGTTGTACAGGCGCGTCTCGGTGCCGCTGACGCCCGGAAAATCGACCGAGCCGTCGCCGAAGCGGGGTTCACCGTCGTTGTCGAGCAGCATGGAGCCGGAGGTGTCGACCACCACCGCGAAGCGCGGGCGGGTGTCGGTGACGGGACCACCGCAAGCCGCCACCGTGGGGCAATTGTTCGGCACGCCACCCGTACAGGCCACGATGCTCGAACCGTCCGGGCACAGAATGTTCGGGATGCCGTCGTCGGCGGTGCCGTTGAAGTCGTTGTCCTTGCCGTCGCAAATCTCGCCCACGTAGGCCGCGTCGATTTGTAGCTCGCCGGCGCCTGCTCCTGCTTCACCGGCGCAAATCGGGCAAATGCCGCCGTCGCCACCGCGCACGTCGAAGATGGACCGCGGGTCGATGTTGTTGACGCGCGACTGCACGTTGATGATGCCGCCGCCGCCGCCGCCAGCGCAGTCGTCGCAGGTGCCGCTGTTCTGCGTACCCGCGCACTCGGTCTCGTTTTCGCCGAAATCCAGGTAGTCGCAAATGGGCGTGTCCTTCGGGACGCAGCGCTGACCCACCGCCCCGGAAAAGTTCATGCAGTCGCAGCCCTGCGCGGCCGTGCACTCGCCCGGGTCGACGCAATCGTTGTCCCCGCCGCATACCGGGTAGCCCAGCGCCACCGGGTTCGTCGCAGCCGGCACGCAGACCTCACCCAAGCCGCCGCCAAAGTTCAAAGGCGCGTAGCCGGAGCTGCACTTGACGATGCTGCCGTCGTTGTTGGGCGATACTCGCGCGGGAACGCAGTTCGAAGGGTCGCAGCGCGCGTACACGGCGCCGGACGCCGGGTCCGCCAACTGGCGGCAGAGCTGGCCGGAGGGGCAAGAGCCCTGCTGCGGGTACGTCCACGCGCCGTAGGTGCAAGCTAGGCCCTTCGGCTGCGAATCGCCGCCGCGACCACCGCGCGCTGAAACCCGCGCTGTCTGGAACACGTTGACGGTGTCGGCGATGATGAGCACCGTGCCGCCAGCGCCAGCACCTG
>JAYUYU010000301.1:0-2364 GCA_043752365.1 Myxococcales bacterium
CAGCAAACCACCAGCGTGCTGTTTCAGTTCAACGCCGGTGACGACGTCGTGCAGCTCGGCAACGGGCGCGCGGCCATCGGCATTGCGGTTAACGACTGCGGGCAAAACTGCGATCCCGACAAAGATTTGGACGGCTGGCCCGGGAGCATCGACTGCAACGACAACGACCCCAGCGTGTCGCCCAGCATGCCCGAAGTCTGCTTCAACGGCATGGACGACAACTGCGACGGGCAGGTCGACGAATTCTGCAACGGCTGTAGTCCCGAGGTTTGCGACGGCATCGACAACGACTGCGATGCCATCGTCGACGAAGGCTGTAACAATTGCATGCCCGGCGATCCGAACTGCGGCCAAGAGTGCCTCATCAATTCTCAGGTTGGCTGCCCAGCAGGCCTGTCGTGCTACTTGGACGATGCCACGTTCAGCGCGACGCTCTGCCTGCCCCCCGGGCCCTTGCCGCCAGGTGCTCCGTGTAGCTTCCAAGCCGAATGCGCAGCACCCGCCGTGTGCGGTCAGCTCAATGGACCCCAGTCCGAGTGTGTACAAGCCTGTGACCCGAACATGATGCTGAGCACGTGTCCGGGCGGCCTTCAGTGCTTGCCAACGAGCATCTCCCTGCCGGGCGAAATTGTCGGCATCTGCGTGAACTGAGCGCGCGCCAAGCAACACGCTTCGAAAACCCAAGACAGAAGGAGCGGGCGCCCCCCGCCCGCTCCTCGACGTCGCTTGCAGCACTCGCGCTAGCCCGCGCGCTGCATTACTTCGAGCCGGTGCAGTACACGTTGACTTGGTCCACGACGTCGCTCTCCGCTTTTTCCACCTTGTCGGCTTCGGCGTCGATTTTCTTGGTTTGCACCTCGAGCTCGGCCGCCTTGGCCGGATCCTTCGCGTCCTTCTGCAGCGCCGAGAGGTCGTGCATGAGCTTCGCTAGCTGATCCAGGGTGCCGGCGAAGGTGGCGCGGTAGCCGACCAGCTTCTCGTCTTTCAGCTCCAGCGCGGCGAACGCCTTGGCCTCGGCCTCGATGGCGGCGGCGCCCTTGTCCAGCTCGGCTACGTCTTCGCTCTCGAGCTTCAAGGCGTTGATCACGTTCTGCGATTGGGTCGCGCGATCGACGAACGAGTTGCACTGCTCGAGCTTGCTCTTGCCGCAAGCCGGGAGGGCGACGACGAATGCAAAACACACGACGAGGTTGGCGGTCTTCATGCCTGCACACTAGCCGAACGCGACCCCGATCGGCGAACTTGGGGTGTAGCGCCATGCCCAACAGTCCCGGCTCGTCTTGGGCAGGGTTGTTCTTCACCGCGACGGTCGCCTGGGTGTCTTGTCGAGCGTGTTGTTCACCGCGTAGAACACCTCGCCCGTGCGGTGACCCAGAATGTAAATGCCCGGCTCCTCCGGTACGCCACGACCTCGGATGGACCAGGATCTGGTAGACCGCGTGACTGCTCGGCTCGATCCAGCGGATCATCCCTGCCATGCGCCGACGAGGAAGTTTCATGCCCCGCACGAGTACCCACAAGGCCACCTGCCGCGCGTTGCCGACCTCGTCGAACTTGTCGAAGACCAGCCTCAGCGCGTCGAGAACCTGCTGTCGGCCGCAATTTGGATCCCGTCGACACCTTGCCAGTCCGGCCCGGCAGGCAGCTTGGAACGTTCGTCTCGTCCGCGACGCAAGTGTCGTACAGAGCACGGCCAGGCAAGCTCCACGGTCGTTTCGGTCTTCTTTCCCTTCGGTCCTTCGCGACTTGCGCCGCTACTACGACCTCAGCTGACTTCTCGCTCCGCTTCCGCGTCGCCCTTTCAGACGCAAGGCGAGATCTCCCCAAGTAAGGACGCTGTCCTTCACCGTACGACCGCCGGATTTACGTCGCCTGAGCCTTGGCCATCGCGGCTTCGCGGTCCATTGCCCGCTCGACGCCGCCTCGGATCCGGTTGTTGTACATCGGCCCACGGTTTCACTCCCCGCTTCCTTCCCACGCTCGGTCGCCCTCACGCAGTCGCGGTTCGCTTCGATCCGGATGCCCTCCTCTCGGCGGGACTTGCATCCGCTAGACATCGCCCATGCTGGGCCCAAAACGAAAGCGCGCTGCGAATTCTTACGCAGCGCGCCTTGTTCTTTCAGGATTCGAGATCGCTCGAGCTCACTGAGCCAACTTCATTGCGCGTCGATGTACCAAGACGCGTTGTCCTTGAATGCATCCATCGCAGCCGGGTCGCTCCCGTCTGGTGGCGTGGTGAGACGAATCGGCACGTATTGCGTTAGCGCCAAGTAAGCCTCGCCCGCACCGTAGAGGCGGAACGACCAAGTGTTGGGCTTTCCGTTGAGGCCCTTCACTCGGTAGAAGCTAGCGCTGTCTTTGGTG
>JAYUYU010000302.1:0-2362 GCA_043752365.1 Myxococcales bacterium
AGACCACCTCGGCTCTGTCCGCTTCGTCGTCAACGCCACCACCGGCGTCGTCGCGCAAGCGCTTGAGTATGACGAGTTCGGAAAGGTCACACGCGACACCCTGCCGGGCTTTCAGCCGTTTGCGTTCGCAGGCGGGTTGTACGATGCCGACACTGGTCTCGTGCGATTTGGTGTGAGGGACTACGACCCGGAAATCGGCCGGTGGCTCGCCAAGGATCCGATCGGTTTCGAAGGCCAACAGGGCAACCTCTACGCGTACGTCGGCAACGATCCGATCAACAACACGGATCCGTCGGGCCTGATTCGCCAGCCATTTCGCGGTTGGCGCATGGCATGCCCGGGATGGTTGGGATGGGTGTGTGGAGAGGACGCAAAACGCCTTGAGCGTCACACCGACGACTTCGTTCACGGCGTAGCGAGCTACGGTGAGGGTTTGGGCGTGGCTGGAGCGCACCTGACTGCCCGAACTGGGCTGCTTGGCGAAGAAGCAGAGGAGCACGCCAAGCAGGTGGATGCGGTGGTCTCGCTGGGGGCGAGAGTCGCAAGGCGTCACCCCGGTAGGGCCTGGCAGGCGGCTAAAGAGGGTATCAAGGCGCGCCCAGCGTATCTTGCCGGCCGCGGCTTGACGGGGGCATTGGTTTCGACGCTCGCTACGCCCTACGTCGGGCTCCCGCTGGCTGGCCTCGCTGCCTATGGAAGCACGGTCACGCTTGCGCAACGCGGAGCGCTGGGTATCAGCTTCTATCGCGGACTCATCCTCGGCCTATGACCACAGGTAAGCACGGCAGATTGATCGACAAGACCGTCAGTCTCTTGCACGACATGCTCGTGTTCTGCTCGTTCCTCTGGTTGTGCTGGTCACCCAACCAGCCGATCAGGTGGATCACGTACCTCTTGGTAACGTGTAGCGCGCTCATCATTTTTCGTAGTCGACTCGCGGAACGCACACTCGTGCATAGAGACCCGTGGACCATTGGCTTGCTCATGTTCTTCGACGTGATCGTGCTGGTCGCGGTTTTGGCGATGACCCTGGACCACCTAGTCCAGCTGGTTGCGGCTGCGATCGTCTGGATCTCGGTTCGTGCACTGCTCATTCCGCGAACGCCGGAGCAAGACAGGTCAGCGGGAAAGACCAAGTAGAGGACCGCGAGACGTGCCAGCGCCCCGCCGGGCCCTCCCGCGTGCTGAAGGGCGTGGGATACTCTGCGCTATGGCGAAATCCATGCGCCGACCCCCGGATGTGTACCGAATGTCGTCGCCAGGGCTTGGACGCTCCCCACACTTGGCGGACAGAGCGGCCCTGCGACTCGAACGGCCCCGCGCTGACGGCGGTTATCACGCGGAGCGGCGTGCGTGCGGCTGCTGCGCGCCGGGATGAAAAGCTACGGGGGCTGAGCTGAGGGTCTTCAGGTTGCCGGCGGAATTGGTGCTTGCGGAGGTTGAGCGGGGGGTGGCGGTGGTGCGGGCCGCTCTGGGCAGTGCTCGCGGCTGAACCGCTCGCCCGTGCTCTACAGATCGCAAACGAAGGTGCTCGTGTTGCACGTGAAGACCCCGGGGCAATCTTCGTCGCTGCCACAAGTCATTGTGCAGCGGTAGTTCGCGCCGGCACCTACTTGATCGCATTTCGCGTCCTTGGGTCTGGACGCCAGCGTAAGGGTTGCCATCGGTAAAGCAATCGCTCGGAGCGCCGTTGGCGGTGTCGCCTTGCTTCCAAAAGCAGAAATACCCAACGTCCTCGACATCGTATTTCTCGAGGACGCAAGCTTCGCCCGGTTTGCAGTTCGCGTCTGATACGCACGTTTTGCACAGGTCGGCAGCGCGCTCCCTATGTGTCGTGCAGCTCCGCTTCAGCGTGTCGCAAACCAGCGGCGTGCCCATGTCCATTCCACAGGTCGAATAGTCTTTGCCCGTGCACTGCACGCACTCGCCGGCTGCTATGTCACACACCGTTTTGCCTGCAATGCCCGCGCAATCGTCATTGACAGTGCACTTTGCGCATGCGCCGTCGTCGCACTTTGCGGCTGTCGCGGCCAAGCAATCGGTTGACTCGAGGCACGACACGCACGCCTTCGCGTCGGGGTCGCATTTCTTCTTGGCCCCTGCGGCGCAGTCGGCTTCCTCGATGCACTCGACACACGTATCGGTGGGCTCGTCGCAGATTGCAGTCGGCGCCACGCAAGCGCCGTCGCAGGGCAGCGAAGCCGTTCCGGCTGCGCCGCCGTCGGCGCCGCCGGAAGCGCCCGCGCCACCGGTATTGGCCGAGGCCCCACTGGTGCTCCCCGCGGTGTCAGCTCCAGAGCCGCCTTGCGTATCGCCAGCCTTTCCGGCTCCACCGCCGGCTGACTTTCCGGACGCCGCGGTC
>JAYUYU010000303.1:0-6233 GCA_043752365.1 Myxococcales bacterium
TTCCAAACGTAACGCAGCTTGAGTCCGGCGTTCGCGTCAGCGCCTGCGCGCTGCGCGGAGGCCCAAGCATCCTCGAACAAGCAGTTCGGCTCGGGCGCAATCCGCGATTTTCCGGCGCGCTCCTCGTTCGTCGAAAGCTTGCCGTCGGTCGAGCTGAGCACCAACCGTTTGCCGCTAGCCTCCGCGCCGCCGCTGATCCGCTGCCCGCCTGGCTGGGCGTAGGTGATCTCCACTTTGCCCCCGGCCGCCACCCCGAGTGCGTCGAGCGGGCTCGCGCTCAAGCTGACCAGCACCGCGTCGGCGTGCCAAGCGGTGGCTTGGCGTCGCGCGTCCGGAAGCAAGCTGCTGGGATCGATGCGGGCCGGGGCGGCGTTCGCTGGCGGCGCACTCAAAGCCGCAGCAGCAAGTAGGGACTTGCTGCTCGCCGCTGGTTGCCGAAGCGCGATCATCAAGCCTGCCGCCACCAGCCCCAGCACCACCAAACCTCCTACTGCCAGCACGGCGATGGTTGTTCGCCGTGAGTCGTCCCTCAACCGTACTGGACGCGCCATGGGCGGCCCCGTGCGAGGTGCGGGCGCAGCGGGCAACCAAAAGCCGCAGCTCTTGCAGCGTGCTCCGGCCGTGCGCACGTCAGCGCCGCACTGCGGGCACAACTCAGCCATCGCTACCGGCATGACCATGGGGCTCCCTCGTGGGCCCGAGGAAGGCCCAAGCACGTCATGGTAGCCGAAAGTCTTCGACTATTTCAGCGATCTCGAAGCTTGGTGAGTCGGGCTTGGGGCGTAGCCTAAATGCTAGCTCCTCACCGAATAGCTTGGTTTTTCCGGCCCACGACAAGCCTGGCCGGGCCACCACGACCACTTCGCTTGGCGCCTGTGGCAGCGGGACGCCGTCAAGCTTGGCTCGCGCTGCGCTGCCGTACGTGTAGGTACGAAGGGTTTGCGGCGCGGCCACGATGCGGCCAGCCAGGCTCGTGTAATCCAGCTGCGCAAATCGAGCTCGCCAAACTGCCGCCGCGGGCTGGCGGCTGCCTTCGGACACCACGAAGGATTGAGCCGCCAGCAGCGGCGAGAGATCGCGACTCGATTCGAGCAGTACGGCGACGAAGAAGCGACTCACCAGGTCGCGCGCTGCCTCGGAGTTCAGTGGCACGGTGACGCGGCGAGGCGCAGGTCCGTCGCTGGGTGACGCCGCCGCGGCTGGCTCCGGCGTGGCCCGCGCCAGCTCAGCCGCGAAGCTCGGCGGCTGGCGTGGCAGCTCCGGAAAGTTTGGGGAGGTAGCAAAGCGAGGACCCCGATTGGAGGCCGAGCAGCCGAGCGCCGCGGCCACGGCGACCAGCGCGCAGGTCTGACCGCGCTTCACAACGGCTCGACACGCGGTTCGTCGCTGCGACCAAGGTGCACGATGGAGCGCGGCGGAGGCGCCTGAAAACCCGGAGGCACGGCGTCGACATCGCACGCCAACAGCGAGAAGCAGGAGCTTTCGATGCTGGGAATACGGGCCTTGCGCAGACCGTCTTCGCCCAGTAGCTCCTCCATCTCGAAACGGCCCTTCCAACGGCGGAAGGCGGTAGAGCCGGTGCGATTGACGGCGATCAGTTGCTCACCGTTGGTCACCAAAATGTCGCCGCTATTCTCGGCGTGGCCCTCTTCGGCTGACAAGCGATCGACGAGGGCAATCGACGCGCGCAGCGCCGCTGCCACGTGGTCGCCCTGCACGTGCGCGTCGTCGAGGTGACCTGCGTCGTGCAAGAACGACAGAAACAGGTAGAAGAAGCACTCGCTGTCGGTCTCGCCGCGCACGTTGCGGCGCAAGAACTCCGGCTGCGATTCCAACAGCCGCGAGCGCAAGCGCTCGAAGCCCACGATGGTGCCGGTTTGGGCGAACAGCCAAGCGCGGTAGCGGAAGGGATGCGTGTTCTCGGTACGCAGGGCGCCGACGCTGGCGCGTCGCACGTGGCCGAGCATCACGTCCGTGCGCACGTCTTCGGCGGCCTCGACCAGATCGATCTCGGGGCGGTCGTCGATGGGGCGGCGGCGTAGCAGCACCTCCCCGGACTGAAAAAAACCGAGCCCCCAGCCAAGCGGCTCGCCATCCGTTCGGCGCGCTTTGAGCAAGGTGCGATTCGCTTCCAGCACCCGCGCTCCGAGATCGGCGCGGTTTCCGATAAAGCCGAACATGCGTGCCATGGTCTTGGGGTGAGGGCCCGGTGGGTTAAATCCGGACGCCTGCTGCAAGCATACCGCTCAGGAGCCTCCTCCGCACGCGGCTTCGTCGCTATCTCGCGATTGCTCGCACGGCGGCCGCTGCCTGGCTGGTCGGGCCCGACGAAGCAACATTTGAAAGTGTGACGCCTTGGTCACCGCGGACGTCGCCCACTCCGAGATTTGGCCGCGTAGCCAACCAGCAACTACCATTGCATGTCAGATGGATCGCGAAGCGTTCACAGAAGCACTGCTGGGAGTGATGGAGGCCAAAGAGCACTGGGCTTGGCCACACTTTACGCAGGGTCGGGTGCCGCGCGACCTGCTCCACGTCCACCTCGAGCAGGAGTACGCCACCTACGTGCGCGACTTTCCGGTGCTGGTTGCGCGCGCGTACGTGACGTGCCCCATCGCGGACGTTCGTCGTGACCTAATCGAGAACGTCTTCGAAGAGGAGACGGGCCGCCTGGGGGCCGGTAGACCTCACCCTGAGCTGTTTTTGGAGTACCCACGCGGCTTGGGCATGGACCTCGGGCGCTTCGAGTCGGTCGACCTGCTGCCAGCAGCTCGGGCGTACCGGGCCTACCTGGACCGCTGCACGTTGGAAGAAGCGTGGGACGTGGCGGCGGCCGTGACGACTCTGTTCCTGGAGGGGACCAAATTCGAGCGCGGCGAACTTTCGCCCTCCGCCCCGCGCCGCCCCGTCCCGGACCTCGCCGACCATCCCCTGGTCCGGCACTACGGCCTGCCCCTGGAGGCTTTGGCCCTGACGCGCGCCCACCGCAGCGTCGAAGGTGGCCACCGCGCGGCCGCCTGGCGGAGCATTCTGGACCACGTGCAGTCTCCGCATCGCCAAGAAGCGGTCGTGAGCGCCATGCATGGCGTGCTCGAGCACTGGCTGCGTTACCGTGACGATGTAGCGACCGCGTGTGGAATTGTACGACGCGACGAGCGCGGCTAAAGTCCGCGGCTTGATGACGAAGTCGCTGTCCCTTGTTGCGCTTGTTGCGCTTGTCTCGCTCCAGGCGCTTGGCCTCTTGGGGTGCGGCGCTGTTTATCCCCAGCTCGAAACCCCAGTGCGGACTCCGCCTGGCCAGGTGGCTATCACGCCGCCGCCGCCGGACAACCTGTTGTTTCTAAAGTTCGCAGGCGCGGTGATTCCGACGCGCACCCGCGATGGGCGCAACTGGGACTCGGTGGGCGGGTCTTTGCCTGACGCATTCGCGAAACTGCTGGTCGATGGCAAAGTCATCATCGAGACACCGGTGCAGAGCAACTCGCTGACCCCCACTTGGCCGAACCAACGCAAGGCGAACTACCAGGTGCGGGCTGGCGCTTCGGTTCGCGTCGAGCTGTGGGACAGCAACCCGATCAACAATCACCCCATTTGCGTAGCCGACGTGTCCGATCTGCGCTCCGAAGTGTCCGCCGAGGGGCCAGTGCAGGTGAGCTGCAGCAGCGGCGCGGAGCTGAAGCTGGTTGCCGAACCCGCCCACGGCCGGCTGGGCATTGGCTTGTACTACGAGCTGCGACGCGAAGAGGTCGTGGTCACGCGCGTGCTGCGTGAATCGCCCGCTGCTCGCGCCGGGCTGGTGCGCGGCGAACAGTTGCTGAAAATTCAGGGCAAAGCGGTCAAGTCCATGGCGGAAGGCGAGGCACAGAGTCAAATCAACGCCAACGCCGCCACGGGGGTCAGCCTGCGGGTGCGCAAGCTGGACCGGAGCGAGCAGGAGCTGACCCTCAAAGAAGGCGCCATCTACCCCATGGCCGACGAAGGCGTGCCCGTCGATGGTTGAGCCGACGGGTGTTGGCCGCGGCGGCTCGTACGCTTTGCCGCGCGACACGCTGGTCGTGCGCGGTGTAGACCGCAAAACGTGGCTCGACGGCTTGTTGAGCTGCGCCGTAACGAGCGTCACGCTGGCAACCGCGGGCTACGGGCTGCTCTTGACCAAGCAGGGCAAGATCGTGACCGATGCGTTCCTAGTCGACAACGGCAGCGAGCTTTGGGTGGGCGTTGCGCCGGGCCATGGCGCCGCTGTTCGTGAGCTGCTGGATCGCTATCTGGTGATGGAAGACGCCGAGCTCGAGCAGGCGACGGAGGCCTTGAGCTGGCGCGTCGCATTGGCGCCGCAGGCCCCCGAGGCCTTCGCCGAAGCGCTGACTCACGGCGCGCTGACGCTCGGTACGCTGCAGGCGCAGCTGCTCGTCACCAAAGCGCCGGCGGGGCAGCTGCCCGACGCGGCCGAGCTGCTCGCCGAGCATGGGCTGGGGGTTTTTGGCGTCGATTTCAACGAGCGCGACAACCCGCACGAAGCCTCGCTCGATCGTATCGCCGTGTCGTGGACGAAGGGCTGCTACCTCGGCCAAGAGGTGGTGTGCATGCAAGACATGCGCGGCAAGGTGAAGCGACGGCTAGTGGCTTTGGTCGGAGGTCCGGCACTGCTCACCGCCCACGCGCCGCCGAAAGAGGTGCTTGCCGCCGACGGCAGCGTCGCAGGCCAGGTGTCCAGCGTGCATCCTGCGCCAGGCGGAAGCCGGCTTCTGGCCAGCATTTCGAGCTCGGCCCTCGAGTCACAAGCCGAGCTGCGTGTTCTTGGGGAGCGCGTGCGCGTTGCAAGCGGCGCCACGGCCAACTTGAGCTAGTCTCACGAGGCCCATGGACAAGCAGGCCTCCAGTCGGATCACCGAGAGCGGACTACGCGTTGCAGACGATGCGCTGAGCTTGATCGCCAAGACACCGCTCGTGCGGTTGGGACGCATCAGCCCTCAGGGCGGCGCCACGGTTTGGGCCAAGGTCGAGTACATGAACCCGGCCGGCAGCGTGAAAGACCGGCCTGCCTTGAACATGATCACTGCCGCCGAAAAGAGCGGCGCGCTGAAGCCGGGCTCCGTCATCGTCGAGGCCACCAGTGGCAACACCGGCATCAGCCTGGCGATGATCGCGGCCGTGCGTGGTTACCGCTGCGTGCTCGTCATGCCCGAGGACATGAGCCTCGAGCGTCGTTACATCTTGCGCGCGTACGGCGCCGAGATCGTGCTCACGCCCGCCACTGAAGGCATGGCCGGCGCGGTGAGCCGCGCGCGCCGCGTGCTCGAGGACACTCCCTCGTCCTTCATGCCGAGCCAGTTCACCAACTCGGCCAACCCCGAAAGCCACGAGCACGGCACCGCGCTCGAAATCCTCGAGCAAGTAGGCGGCGACCTGGCCGCTTTCGTCGCCGGCGTCGGCACGGGCGGCACAATTACGGGCGTTTCCCGCACCTTGCGGAAAAAGCTCGGCAACAAGGTGAAGGTGTTCGCCGTAGAGCCGTCGGGCAGCGCGGTGCTGTCTGGCAAGCCGCCGGGCATGCACGGCATTCAGGGCCTGGGCGCGGGCTTCGTCCCGGAGATTCTCGATCGCTCGATGATCGACAAGATCGTCGAAGTGAGCGACGTCGCGGCTGAGCGCATGGCGCGCCGGCTCGCGCGCGAAGAGGGGCTGCTGGTCGGCCCGTCTTCGGGAGCCAACGTTCACGCTGCCGTCGAAGCCGCCAACGAGCTGCCGGGCGGAAACGTCGTGACCATCTTGTGCGACTCGGGCGAGCGCTACCTGTTCTGAGTCCGCCCCGCGCTATTCGCCGCGAAAAACGGGCGGGCGCCGCTCCAGAAACGCGCTCACACCCTCCTTGACGTCGGCGCTTGCCAGCAGCGCCAGTTGCCCCTCGCATTCGCGCGCCAGCGCGGCGCGTAGCTCGGTCGCGTCGGCGTGTACCGCGTGCTTGATGCGCGAAAGTGCTAGCGGTGCGCTGCTTGCCAACGTCGCCGCAAGAGCCAAAGCTGCGGCCTCGGTATCGGCGTCCGCGGCCATGCTAGTTGCGAGCCCAAGCGAGACCGCCTGCGCGGCGTCGATGCGCGAGCCGAGCATCAACATCTCCAGGGCACGCGCCACACCCAGAAGGCGAGTCAAAAAGTAGCTGCCACCGCCGTCCGGCATCAGGCCAATCGCTGCGAACTTCTCTTGCAGGTAGGCCGACTCGGCGAAGACTCGGA
>JAYUYU010000304.1:0-2362 GCA_043752365.1 Myxococcales bacterium
TGCGAACTGCGTTTGCGGTACGTCCCACTTGGAACAAGCGATGCCTTTGATTTGCGAGAGGCACTTGTCGTAGTCGTCGCCTACGGAGCTGGCGGCGGAGCACGGCAACTTCTCGTTGATCAGCCGCTTGCACTCGTCCACGTTGTACTGGCGCGAAGTTTCGTCGAGCCGACCCACCTGCACGTAACAACTGAACGCCCTGGTGCACCAGGTGCTGGCGTAGGTTTGGCAGGCCTTGACTGGCGACGGTTTGGGCGGCGTCTTCACTGGCGGCTTGGCGGTGGGACCTTCGCCGCCGTCACCGCTGTCCTCGCCCTCGGTTCTACCCGAGCACGCGCCCAGCAGGCAGAGCCCGAACAGCACGGCCGCAAATGCCACACGCACCATCCGTAACCTCCGACGATAGAGTAGCCGACGGCGAGCTCGCGCGCTCGAATTTCAAGCCAGGTCGAACAGCAAGACCTCGCTGGGCTCGCGACCGACCACGGTAATTTCGCCGCCCTGCTCGAAAGCCGCGGCATCGCCGGACGACAGCTCGACCCCACCAATTTCGACCTTGCCGCGCGCGACGTGCAGCCAGGCGTGGCGACCCTCGGGCAAATCGTGACTTACCCGCTCGCCCGCGGCCAGCAACCCCGCAAACAGAGAGGCGTCCTGATGAAGGAGGAGCGAGCCCTCGCGCGCGTCAGCCGAGGCAACCAGCTTGAGACGGCCTTGCCGCTCGGCCTCGGTGAAGTGCTTTTGCTCGTAGCTGGGGGCGATGCTGCGGGCGTTGGGCAGCAGCCAAATCTGTAGAAAATGCACGGTCTCAGTCGGTGAGGCGTTGAACTCCGAGTGGGTGACGCCGGTGCCGGCGGACATGCGCTGCACGTCGCCCGGGCGAATGACCGAGCCCGTGCCCATGCTGTCCTTGTGCTGAAGCCCGCCCGAGAGCACGTAGGAGATAATCTCCATATCGCGGTGCGGATGGGTTCCGAAGCCCTTGCCGCCCTCGACGCGGTCTTCGTTGATGACGCGCAGTGAGCGAAAGCCCATGTGCGCGGGGGCGTAATAGTCGGCGAACGAAAACGTGTGAAAGGAACGAAGCCAGCCGTGGTCGGCGTAACCGCGTTCATTGGCGCGACGGATCAACATGCGACTCTCCACTTCGGTCGCGAGAACATAAGGCGCGTCATGCCAATGTAAAGAGACGTGGGGCAGCGCGTGCCCCGGGTCGGGGTTCTGACGCTGGCGCTGGCTTGCCAGCCGCCGCCGGTAAAACGCGGCTAAGCTTCCAGCCATACAGGTGGCAGCAGCGCCGCAGCCTCAGCCCGAGACCGCTCGCAAAACATCTGTAAAGCTGAGAATGCCCACTGGCGTGAGGCCGCGCACGACTGGCACGCTGCGCACGCCCGACATGCGCATCAGCTTCAAGCAATCGGCGATCAAGAGCTCTTCTTGCACGCACACGGCCGGCGCCGTCATCACGTCGCTCACCCGCAGTTGGTCGAGCATTTCGACTTCGCCCTCGCACAGCACTTGAATGATGTCCTTCGAGGTGATGACACCGACGACGCGGCCTGGTTCGGCGGGTACCAGCAAGCAGTGCAGGTGCTTCTCGGTCATCAGCCTTGCCGCGCTGCGCAAGGTTTCGCTCGGCTCGATGACGATGGGCGTTTCGGTCATGAGTTGCGCGGCAGTCAGGCGTTTCAAGCTCATCCGACGATCCTCTCGGCGCAAAGTTGTCCCGTTTCTCGATCGAGAGCATAGCGCAAACCGCGCTCGGCCTGGTTCAAGTCGAGGCGCGCGCTACCGATGCGCAGCTCGACCCCCGCGTGTGCCAAGCCCAGCTCGATGCAGGCCGAGCGCTCCAACTGGGAGCGGCGCTCGGCGTACGCGGCCCGTTCCGCAAGCTCGTCCGCCGACCAGGCGGCGTCGAGCCTGCCCAGCTTGCCGCCTTTGCCGCGAGCGCCACGGGCGCCGAGTGCCTCACGCACGCCGCCACGCACGGCCATGCGTCGCAGCTTTTGCATCACCACTGCGCGCTGCACGTCCGCCAAATCGGGCAGCGCCAGCGGCTCGCCGGCCCGCAGCAAGGTCGCAGTCCCGGCTGGCGTACCCGCCTCGTTGACGCTCAAACGCAGCTCGGCGGTGGCGGTGCCGCCGCGCATGCGACCGGCGACGAAGACCTGCCGAGCGGACAGCTGGCTGTTCACGGCTTCCTGCACGCGTAGCACGGCTCCGGCCGTCACCTCCGCGGCCTCACAGCTCTTGATGGTCGCATCGTGCTCGGCGACGACGCGCGCACCGTCGCCGCCCCGCACATTGCCGCTGACGCGAAGCGACCCCGCCGCGCGCAGCGAGCCACCGCTAACCGACCCCC
>JAYUYU010000305.1:0-2362 GCA_043752365.1 Myxococcales bacterium
TAGCGCTGGCGCAGCACGGTCGACGACGTATCGTGCTCCGGCAAGAACTCGCAACGTTCGTCGAAGAACGGCGCGCAGCGGTCCATTTCTTTGCGGTACGCAACGTTGGACTGCTCGATCGCTCGGCAGGCACCTAGCCCGTCCTTCTGCCAGCGCAAGCAACCTGCGACGGCCCAGGCCAGGACGGCTCGAGCGTGCTCGGGTTCACGGATCCGATCGCGCACGGTTCGATCCTGCTCTGACGCGGGGATGCTCACGGTGAACGGCACGCGACGGACGCGCGACCACATGCCTTCGTCGTCGTCGTGGATCGTCGGTGCGTCGTTGGCCGCGAACCACAAGGCGAACTGCGGAAAGAACGTGACGTCGCTTTCGTACTTGGCCGCCGCCGTCATTGCGTCGCCGCCAGTGACGCCTTTGATCAGTCTCTCGTCGAACCTGGCCCCCTTCTGAAACTCGACGCAGGTCACGAGGCGCGCCCCGAGCAGTCGCACCACGTCGCCGCGGTTGCCGCCGACGTCGCGACGACGAAGCCACGTATCGGCGTCCGTCGCGACCGAGTAGTCACCGAAGGGGCGAGTGACGGCCGAAATGAACGTCGATTTGCCGCCGTTGGGCGGGCCGAAACCGAACCAGAAGGCCTTTTCGTTGACGCTGCCGATCAGCGCGTACCCGACGGCGCGTTGCAGGTAGCCGGCGAGCTCGACGTCGCCGCCTGTGAACTTCTTGAGGCAATCGTCCCAAAGTGCTGACGTGGCGTCGGGCTCGTAGTCGACGGGCGAAATCTTCGTGATCAGGTCGTCACGACTGTGCAGTCGCATTTCGCCGGTCCGAAGATCGATCGTGCCGTTTTGGACGTTGAACGACCAGGGATCGGCGTCTAGCTCCGTCGGCAGTACCGGCAGGATCGGCTGAGCGAGCGCCAGCATGTTGGTCAAGCCCTGCCGACTCTCGGCATACATAGCGTTCTTGGCGGCGCGCTTGCGCTCGGCGCTGTCCGGTTCGAACTGCCCGATTTCATCCCACATGGCACGCGCGGTGTGCTTCGCCAACTCGAAGACGCGATCCTTCTCGTCCCAATTCCAGCGATTGTCGCACCACAGAAGCCAGCGTTTGCGCGGCGTGCAGTAACGGAGCCGGTCGCGATGCATCAACGCAAATCGTTCGGCGTTGCCCGCGTCCGTGTGGCGCTGCGCGGCCATTGCGTCGCGCGTGTCGTCCGAGAGCGCGTCAGCATCGTCGACCCCCGGCGACGTGCGGACCAGCAAATGCCCCTTGGCGTACGGCGCGCCGGCTTCGCCGCTGGCGTCGGCGACCTTGTGTTCGATTTCGGCGTCCGTCCAAGGCGGAGTGCAACGTGCATTGTAGTGCGTCGACAACAGGCTAAGCGTTTGGGCGTCAGAAAGTTCGAGGCCCCACGCCAGGGCCCGCGCCACGCGCAGCAAAGCGACCGAGCCGCCCTGGCCTTCGACGGCGGCCGGCATCGTGCGGCAGAGCTCGGCGCCGTGCTCGACGGGTGCGCGATCGATTGGGCAACGCGGCACCCTGAACCCGCCGTCGACGATCTCTCGAGCATCCAGGTCGACGCGGGGGCCGTCGGCCGGCGCCGGCTTCACGTTCAGCGTCTTGACGTCGAGCGGTGCGCCGGGCTCGCTGAAAAGCTCTGGCTCGACACCTTCCGGGCAGCTGGGCCAGTGGAAAATACGAGAGCAATCCTTGCAAGCTTCGTCGGCGCCCGGCGAGTAGCGGTCGACGATGGCTCGCCATACAGGCGGCCAATCCTTCGCTGCGACTGGCTCGAGCAAAGGACCCACGACGCGCAACTTCGTCTGCTTCTCGCTGTGGCTGTGCGTCGAGTAGACTAGGAACGCTAAGCCGTCGGCGACGAGACGTTCGGCGACGGCGCCGACTTCAGCGTCACTGAGCTTGTCCAGGTCGAGCGCCCAGCCGAAGACTTGGTCAACGCTCTTCTTCGACCGGGTCGTACCGTCCCGAAGGTTGAAGAACCCGAAGAGCGCCTGTTGCTCTTTGTCGGCGCAACGTGTGTGGCCTTGATTCTCGATGAAATCGACGAACTCACCCCACGTCCAGTCACGGACGTTGATCGGCGTCGGGTTCTTCGTGTGCTCGAAAGTCGTGGTTACGAGACGGCAGTCAAGTTGCGCGTTCGACAGATTTTTGGTCAAGTGTCCGTGTCAGTCTTCTTCTCTCGGTCAAAGCCGGGCGCCGCTAGCAACGGTTCGCCCGGTTTTCATTTTTCAGCCGGCAAGCGGCAGGGGGAAACGGCGCAGCTCAGCGGCGACAAGTGGCGCCAGGACGGCGGCCAGAGCGCTGAGCGCGTCTTCGGGCGTCACGATCGAAC
>JAYUYU010000306.1:0-2361 GCA_043752365.1 Myxococcales bacterium
GCCTTGACCTGCCGTGGCGGGTCCGTGGGAGGCGACTCGTCGACGACCGACCGAAGCGTGACGAATTGCGTCCAGGCTGCGCCCAGCTTGGCGCTCGGCAAAAATGTCGCCAAGGCGCTATCGCCGACGAAGTCCGCCGCCGCGACGACGCTCTTGGTGGCGTTGTCAGCCAGGAAGCCGTCCTTTGCGACCACGGCTCTGAGGGGCTGTGGCGCCGGAGCCAGGCGGAGCGCGATGACCGCATCGAGGTAAGGGATCGCCAGGAGCCGCAGCTTGGCGCTGTCGTGCGAGCCCTGCGCCTCGTCGACATAAGCCCATGGCGCCCCGGCGGCACGGTAACTCCGAAAAATTTGGGTCGTGATCGGATAGCACTGCCCGAGGTCCTGCACGCCCGTAGCCAACAGCGTTGGGATCTCCAAGAGCGCAGGGTCGAAGGCAGGGTCGGTTTCGCAAATGCTCTTGATCACGACCGCGAGCGTCTGTTTCGGGTATTTCTTGCTGACTTGGAAAACCCAGCTCGCTCCGCCCGAATGGCCCCACAATACCCACGGCACCGTCGTTAGCTCTGGGTGCCCGGCCTGGGTGGCCAAGCTCGCAAGCGCCGCCAAGAAAAGATCGCCGCTACCATTTTCGATCTGCGACCAGCGTTCGCAGTGGTCGCCATCCGGAAAGACCGTGGGGAACGTCGTACCCATCAAGCCCATGCCCCAGCGGTTGGCGAGCGCTTGCCACTGCAGATCGTGTGGCACGCCGATACCGTCTCGACCGCAGCCGTGTTGATGGACGATCACGCCTGAAAGCTTGGGGGCGCCATCTGGAACATAGAGGCCGAAGCGAGCGCCCTGTACGGGGCGGTCCTTCGCGTCGAGCTGGACCTCGAAAACCTGACCTGGTCCATGACCGGGGGTGAATGCCGGCAGCGAGGACGACCCTCCCGAGCCACCTACACCTACACCTACACCTGCAACCCCGCTGGAGCCTGCCGTTTCCGCATCGGTCATCGAGCCGCCGTTGGCTACCCCGCCGCTCGACGCGCTCTCGCCGCTCGAGCCAGCTTGGGGCCCCCCGGCGCCCCCACCCACCCCAGCCTGCGCGACGCTGGCTGGTGACGGGCCAGCTCCCGGCGAGCTACAAGCGAGACCGAGAAAAAGGCAGAGATTGAGCCGTCCGTTCATGCGGTTGTGTAGTGGCTCGAAGGCCCCCAAAAGTGAAAATGTGTGCCGGGCGTCCCCGGTAGGTCGACACACGGTGCTGTAGATCTAGGCTGTTTTGCGTTACAGGACATGGAGATGGGTGCCTGGCTCCCGGCTCTGGTAGCGCTCACCAGCCTCACGCTCGCGCCCGATGGAAAGCCCAGCGTGGCCGTGCTGTCCGCGGATCGTGCCAGCCCGTCGACTGCTTTCGTCGAGAGCATGCGCATCCAGCTCACGAGCATGGCGTCGGTCGACGCGGGACCTGCGCTATCAGGCCGAACGCAGCGGGAAAAGGCCGACCAAGCGCACCTGTACCTCATGCAAACCGGTGCGACCATAGCCGTCTGGGAAGAGCGGCGAATCGACCCGCTCACGGGTAGGGCCGAAATAGTCGTGCAAGCGGTCACGCGGGAATCAACGAGCGACGCGGTGGAAGTCGCCCGGGTTGCCACGAGCGGAGCTCCTGAAGACGACCGGGTCTTGGCTCTCAAGGTCGGAGAGCTACTGTTTCAGGTGCTTTCCGTCGCAAAATCCGAGGAAGAGTTGGCGGCAGCGCTCGAAAGCCGCCGGCTCGCGACCCCGCCTGCCAAGGTGCCTCCCCCTCCTCCTCCCCCGCTGGCTCCAAAATGGCGACCTCCGCGCGACGAGCCAGCCCGGACCCGTGCCTTTGCTGAGGCAGGTGGGGGACTGCGCGTGGACTCGCGGTTTGCCAGCCCTCGGGTCGGGGGCAAGCTTTTAGTTGGGGTGGGGCTGCAACGGCAAGCTTGGCGCCTCGAGCTGGCCGCAGGTGCCCGGCGGCTCACCGATCTGCAGCTACGTGCCGATAACGGCTGGCTGACACTGCGCGAAACCAACTTTGGGGCCGGCCTACGGGGGCTCTGGAGCGCCAAGGCATTCAGCTTGGGGCTGGGGGTGACGTTCTCTGCCGACTACCTAGCTGCGACAGCCACGTCGCTCGACGGGCGCCAGGGTGCCGCGCAGAAGCTGGGCTTTTGTTGGGGCATTGGCCCCGAAGGCCGCCTGCGCCTCGCCCCTCAGTTGGAGATGCGGGCCCTGATCGCACTCGAGAGCACACTGTACGAGCAACGCTTTGCCATCGAAGCGACACCGGTGGAACGCCACGATGCTTCCCGGGGGACTGCGGAGCTGTCCCTGAGCTTCTCGGTAC
>JAYUYU010000307.1:0-6230 GCA_043752365.1 Myxococcales bacterium
TGGGTACGCGCGTCATAGCAGTGGGGTCGCTGTATTTGTCGCACTGCGGTGGCGAGTCACATTTAGTGCTGGTTGTTCACTCGTTTGACTTGTTCGACGGTATGCGTTCTGACGAGGACGACAGCCATGGGCTTTGAGCTAGACGCTGCTCCCGGCGTCCTTCGTATCGACGACGGCGCCAAGCGCGAGGCGGCTAGGGCCATCGTCGACAGTATGTCCCGCGAGGCGCTGGAAAGCGTGAAGCCCACGCTACCGAGCGAAATCTTGGGGTTGGTGGAGGCGCTGCAGGCGAGACGGCGGAAGGGAGCGGGGCGGTGAGGCTACTTCGTGGCATCGTTTTTTCGCGCGACCTCATCCACGGCTTGCAGTGCAGATTCGGTGATGGCCAGAAGCGTCTGCAAAGAGGCCTCGTCAATTGGCACCGTTCTCTGTTGGTTGTCGGCCGCCGTGAAGACAAGGCTCCCGCCCCACACCGAACCCGTAGCGACAATCCCGGTTAAAGCCACTTTCTTCCCTTTGAGCACCGCTCGGCCCATCACACGCTCGTCCACGTGCGCGATCGAGTCGCGAATGTCTTTGGCCCACGGGAAGACCCTATTGAAGTCGTTGCTGATTCTAAGAAGATTCGCGTCCGAAAGCTCCGACTGCAGCTTCTCGACGCACGCGCCAACCATGTGACAAGACAGTGCGAACTGGCGAGCGTACATCGGAGCAGCCGCATAGCCCGGATCTTCGCGCATGCTGAATTCGGTCACCCGTTTGCGAAAGAGTGCAGACCTGGCACGAACAGCCTTCTGGTGGGCGTCGATGCTATCGGCAAAACTCCGCGCGCAGTACGCCGCGTCATCCGACGACTTGCAGAGCAGCGACGCGAGCGAGGCGGCAGAAATGCTCAAACTACCGAAGAACCGTGTGGGGATGCGCATGATCTGCTCTGCAAGTACGCCACTACGATACCTAGCCAAAAACTCCAAGCATTCACGCTTTTCCGCGTCGGCTCGAAAAAGCACCTTGCGCGGGGGACAGTGTCATGACAGAGTCAGGTCAATGGCTCCGCTAGACCGCTCTGAAAAGTTCCAGATTCGCCTGACCGAGGACGAAAAACGCATGCTGGAAGCCGTAGCAGACCATGACGGGCTCTCGGCGTCGGACATGATCCGCCAGTTCATCCGGCAGCGCTTCGCAGCGACGTTCCCCACGCTCCACGCCACCACGCAAGCGGTTGAGAAGATGGTGGCGCCGGTTCGTGCCCTGAAGCGGCCAGCGCCGCGGGTCGTGTCAGACACCATCAAGAAGCAAGAGGCCGCGAGCAAGGCACTCAAACGCCTAGCTCGTTCGTCAGAAAAAAAGCGATAGCAATGCGGGGCCCGCGCTGAGTCTAAGCAGCTCGGACCCCAAGTCACCAAAGGAGTAGACCCAATGGCAACCGAGAAAACAATTAGCACACGTTCGAAAACTCAGGGGAAAGCAGCGAAGGCGCCGGCCGAAGTGCTGCGCGAGCAGAAGGCGCGGATCGATGAGGCCAACAAGGTTCCGGTCCCCAAGCTGCCCGGGCAAGAGCATCCGGCGACGGAAGCGGCACGCCAGGCCGGTAAAGCTCGCGGCGCAATCGGCGCCATCCCGGTACCCATGACGCTGAACGAAATCTGCGCCTTGATGGGCCCCAACTGCAAGGCTGAGGACTTCGCTGCATCGGCGTTCGAGACGCTGGCGGGCCAACTGTACGCGGTAGCGTCGCTCGCGGAGAGCGGCGGCACATACGATGGTTGGCAAGTCGTGGAAAACATCGTGGAGCGCATGAAGTGCGCTGGCCAGGTTGTCACGTGGCTTGAGCGCGATACTGCCGAGATGGACGAGGTGCAACCGTGAGCGCCCTGGCCGATCTCAAGTTGTGCGCCGATGCCGTAGCGCCGTGGGAAGGGCTCGTGCCTCTCCCGTTCGCAGTCGAGGCGTTGCGCAACATCTCGGCGGACTTGTTCGCGCTCGAGCTGGCCATGTACCCCGAGGATGGCGGTGGCATCACCGACGACCTTGCACACCGAGTGCTCGCTGGCATTCAGAATCGTGCTGAGGCGGCAGCAACGCTTGCCGGGCGACTTCAGGACGAGGAAGTGAAAGAGCGTGCAGAGCGTGACCTCGACGTTCTCAAGGGAGCCGCGGCACAGCGAGGTGCATCGTGAACGCCCGCGACAAGGCGCGCGCGGCAAAGCTGCGGCGCTTGCCGGATGACATGTTTTTTTCCGAAGCTCTGCGGCGTGGCTTTGAGCGTTACAAGGGAAGGACGTGGATCCCGACGCGCGACGCTGAAGATCTGGCCCATAAGCTGGAGCTGATAGTGGAGTTGATGCTGGACGGGCGGAACGAGATCGGGCAGCTGCGCACCGTTCGCGTCGTTGCCCGTGAGCTGCGCGGGTTCATCGACCTGACGAAACAGCTCGACCCGACGCAGGCGGCAGAAAGCGAGGCTGCCAAATGAGCACGCGACAGGAAATCCTGGCAAAGGTGCAGAGGGAAATTTCGCAGCTGAAAACCTCCGCCTTGAGAATCCAAGGCGAGGCCTACGGCTTCGTTCAGAAGCTCGAGGCGCTGGAGCGGCAGGCCGTCGAGTTGGCGGCGGAAGGCGAGGTGCGGTCGTGAGCTGGCAAGCCCGAATCGAACACACGCCCGCCGGGCTCGCGCTGACCTTTGGGGCGCCGCTCTCACGCCTCGATATGGCGCCCGACGTCGCACAGCACCTGGCCAGCCTGCTCGCGGTTGAGGCAAGGCATCGGCTTGCTGGCGTGGTGCGCACGCTGGAGGCCGAAAACAGCCAATTGTATGTTGGACAGAGGTTGCCGGACTACTGCGCCGCGGCAGCCGAAAACGCCTGTACATCGGTAGTGCCGACGTCAGCTCACCCGCTCTGCTGCGATTGCGACGACTGCCTGAACGGAGACCACGACCATGGGAAGTAAGCTCAAGAAGCTCAAAAAACAGCTCAGTGCCAATGACAAGACGCTGCGTATCTACCAGCTAGATGTCAGCACGACGATTGAAGAGCTCGAAGCGTCCGTGCGCAAGTTTGGCGCGGACGTGCTTGCCACCGGCGAGCCTTACTACGCGCTAGTCAGCGGTTACGACGACGACCCTCGGGAGCTTTCGCAAATCCCTGAAGTGGCCGATTTGTGCCAGCGTGTGATCGATTCAGGATTTATCGGGCTGTTGGGCGACAACGCCGAGATAGATGTGGACAAGGAGAACCCGTTCATTGACATGCACATGTGCTTCCAGCTCGCCAAGGGCGGCTTGATAAGCAACCCGGCTGGCGGTGGACTCGCTTTCCTAACGCCTGAGATGGCGAAGGAATTTTTGCGGGTTATGGACGCCGCCAACACCAAAGTAGATCAGCTGCTTGCCGAGCCGGTCCGAGGGGAAAACTAATGCCTAAAGTAGCCGTTGGAGAAGTTCGCTGGACCGCCGAGGGTCCGGTGGCCCGCATCACGATGCTCGGGAAGGAAAGGGCGTCCTTCCTGATGAGCGCCTGCAAGACCGAAGACGAGGCCACGCAACGGAGCAAGCTCCTGGCCAGCCTCGCTGCGCGCTTCCGCAAGGCGGGCGTCATCGGTCGACCCGAGGCGCGAACGCTGCTCGAGACGGCCGCCACGTGCTCGGAGGCGTTGCTCCCGGGCATCGTGACCGTGGCGGGTGAGCTCTGTGGCGGCACCTTGCCCGAGGTGCTGGCCAGAGTGCCGACGTTCCGAGAGGTGCGCCTCGAGTGGACCAGTGGGCGCCTGCACAAGCAGTTCGAAGACCACGTCAAGCTGAAGAAGGACGCCGCCCAGGACGCTTCACGCGCCGAGACGCTGGAGGCGATCGTGGTGACCGGTGGCGTGAAGCTCGGCGACAAGCCTGTCAGCAAGATCACGCTCGACGACTCCGAGATCGTGATGCGCAACCTGCCGGAAGGCGCCAAGCGTCCGGCGACGCGCCGGCAGTACGCCCAGGTGCTTCACCGCGTGCTCGGCCTGGCCGTGTGGCCTTGCCGCCACATGACCGCGAGCCCCCTACCCAAGGGCTTCATGCCCAAAGCTGGCAAGCCTCCGCGCTTCCACTACCTCTACCCTGCGGAAGAGCAGGCGTTGATGCAGCACAAGGCGACGCCGCTGGCCGTCCGCGTGCTCCTCGGCTTCTTGGCCCGCGAGGGTTGCCGGGAAGGGGAGGCGTATGCCTTCCAGGTGCGGGATTTCGACCTCGAAATGGGCACGGTCACGCTGCTTGAGAACAAGACCGACGACCCCAGGAGCTGGCCACTCGATCCGGCCGTAACGCGCGCGCTGAGGGCGTGGGTGAAGCTCCGCGGCGCTCAGCCCGAAGACTTCATGTTCGTCGACGAGTCGGGCGGCGTTTTCACGGGAGATCACCGGATGGCGGCTGTGCTGCGCGCCTCGCTCGAAGCCGCTGGCGTCAACCGCCGAGAGCTGCACTTCGACGCCAAGAACTCCCGAAAGCTGCGGGTTCACGACCTGCGCGGGACGTTCGTCACCATCAACCTGGCCAACGGCAAAACGGAGTCCTGGATCGGCGACCGGACTGGTCACGGGACCAGCGAGATGATTAACAGGTATCGGCGGGCCTCCCGTTCGGCTCAAGAGCTGGGCCTAGGTGTGCTCGCCCCGCTCGACGAGGCGATCCCCGAGCTGACGAACGTCATCGAGACCGTCATCAGCACCGACACCATGCCGGCTGATTCCCCCGCGATTGCCCCAGAAAGTAGCGCACCCCGTAGGATTCGAACCTACGACCCTCGGATTCGAAGTCCGATGCTCTATCCAGCTGAGCTAGGGGTGCGAAGCGGGCGGAGAGTGGCGCTGGGGCGCGCGTTCGTCAAGTGTGCAGGTTTAAAGGGTGATTTGCTGCTGGGGGGCTGGCTGCTACCAGCGCCGGGGGAGCCGGCTGCGCCGCGGAAAGTGTGGCTACGCGCGACGTCCGAGATGCTGGATGGTCCATTCGAGGGCGCGGGTGCCGGCGCTCAAATCGCTGCTATCGCTCGAGAGCGCGCGTTGTGCGGCAACGTCGAAAGGCGTCGGCGGACGCTCGGGCGTGAGGTCGTGGAAGCTTGGGTTTCGCGCCAGTAAATCGCTGGTTAGGCCTTCCACCAGCTGTTGGGCGACGCCCAAGTCGGCGCTGGTCACGAGCTTGAGCCAATAGCTGGAGAGCCGTGGTGTGAGCACGGGCACGCGCACGGTGTAGGGCCGCACGCCGAGCAGGCGGCTGATGCGCCGCAAAATCTCTTCGCCGGTCATGGTTTCGGGACCAGGCAAGTCGAAGACACCCTGAACAGTGGCGGGCTGCTCTAACGCGCGCACCAGCGCGAACGCGACGTCGTCGATACCAATGGGCTGCGAGTGATTTTGAAGCCAGCTGGGCAAGATCATGAACGGCAGCCGCGCCGAAAGGTCGCGCACCATGCGCCAGCTGATGCTGCCGGCCCCGATGATCATCCCAGCGCGCAGCTCGATGGTGGGAATGCTGCCGCTGCGCAGGACTTCTCCGGTGACTAACCGGCTGCGTAAATGCTTGCTGGCGGCGCCAACCGGCGCGACTCCGCCCAAGTAGACGATGCGTTGAACGCCAGCGTGTTCGGCCGCTCGCAGCACGCGCTCGGCGGCCGCTCGCTCTTTCGTCTCGAAGTCGCCTTGCTGCCCCATGGCGTGAACGAGGTAAACGAGCGCCGTCGTTCCCTCCAGCGCCTTGGTGACGCTGTCGGCGTTCTCGACGTCGAGCTCGACCCAGTGCCGCTCGGGCTCGCGTTGGGAGCGCCGCAAGCCGTCGCGGCTGCCGCAACGTACGTCCCAACCGGCTGCCAGCAGCCCCGGGTACAACTGCTGCCCCACGAAGCCGCTCGCGCCAGACAACAATACGCGACGCGACATGGCCCACAGCAAGCCAGAATCACGGCGTCGCGGCTACTTCTATCGCGTCTCGCTGACGCTCAGTGACCTCGCGATCCACGCGCGAACCGCGGCCAAGCCGTGGCTATCCACTGGTTTGCTAGCGAGCGGAGGAATTTGGCGCAGAAAGCCACGGTGGGACATCAGCTCGGGCATGCCGCGGTGGCGGCCAGCGTGAGCAGCAGCGCCGCCAGCACCGACGCCCCGGTGCGTAAGTGGTTCCAACGTCCCCAAGCGCTCACGAACTCCAACCAGCGACGCACGGCGTCGGGACGGTCCGGCTGCAGACTCGCGAAGAGA
>JAYUYU010000308.1:0-2360 GCA_043752365.1 Myxococcales bacterium
GTAGTAGTTCACACCGAACAGCTGATCGACACGCAACAGGCCTGCGGCGCTCGGCAGGTCGCTCATGCTCACCTGGCAACCATGTGCCCGCACGTACCAGGGCGGTGCGGCTGGGAACGCCATCCACACCGCGAAAGAAATGAAGTTGGCGATCGCGAAGGCCCACAGGTAGCGGCGCATGCGGGGCCTGTCCACGAAGTACAAGTACGCCGAGTAGACGAGCGCCAGGTACGCAAACACCGTATAGGGCACGGCAAACACGACGTCCCAAAACGGCGTATGGTGAAGCTGAAACCAGTCTTGCAGGGTCACGCCGGGCGCCACCGCAAACGCAGCGAGCTCGAACTGACGCAGGTCGCAGCCGTGCACACGCTCGGCGCTGACGAAGATGAGCCGAGCGTAGCGCACGAGGTCGTAGCCCAGCGCTACCAACACGTAAGGCGTGATGTCGCTCAAGAAAGCGCGCGCCCGCGGCCCGAAAGCCGAGAGCCCTACCACCAGCAGCAGCAGCACGATGTGCTCGACCCGCAAATCACCAATGCCAGCCATAGCCAGCACGTACAGCAGCGGCACCAGTGGAAAGAGCCTCGAGATCAGCGGTCGATGGCGCAGCAGCCTCGAGCGCGACGGCGGGTCGGCCCGTGTTACGGTCGCGCCATGGCTCAAGCGGCCCTCCCGGCACGACTGATTGCGACTTGGTTTGGATGCGGCTTGTCGCCCAAGGCTCCCGGCACCGTGGGCTCCATTGGCGCGGTGCCCCTGCACCTGGCGCTGGCAACGCTGGGGCCCTTGCCCCACGCTGCCGCGATAGTGGCGCTGTCGGTCCTTGGTACCTGGGCTGCCAACGAGGTCGCTCGCGCCGAAGGCATCGAGGATCCCCAGAAGGTCGTCATTGACGAGGTTTGTGGAACGTTGATCGCCATGGGCATGGTCAGCGGCGGTAGCTGGGGAATCCAACTCCTGGCGCTGGCACTTTTTCGTGTGCTGGACATCACGAAGCCCGGACCAATTGATACCGTGCAGCGGCTCGAACCCCCGGGGGTCGGAATCATGGCGGACGACTTGCTGGCCGGAGCCGTTGCCGGCGCTATGGCCTACTCGGTGTCGGAGTTGCTGGCACGCTGAGGCGCGTGACGTCGTCCAGCGCTAGCACCACATAAGCGGAGCGCAGTGCCCAGACGGCGGCCGCAAAGCTGAGCAGGCCCATCACGCCGATGATGGACAGCATTGCCACCTCGCTCGGAAAGCCTGGCGCGCTGACCGAACCGACGACTAGCGCCAAAAGCAGCAGTACCAGGCGCTCAGCGCGTCGCATGAACAGGGGCGGCAACTTGATGCTCAGTCCCTCGGCTCGCGCCCGCACGTACGAGACGGCAAAGCCGGTCATCATGGCGAGGACCAATACCCCCGAGGCCAACGGGGTCTGCGCAGAACCCACGACGAGGCCCAATAGAGGCAGAGCGTCAGCCAGGCGATCGACGGTCGAGTCGAGCAACGCTCCGAAGCGCGTACTGAGATGCGCGGCGCGCGCTACAATGCCGTCGAGCAAGTCGAATGCGCCACTGACCAGTAAGCAGAGCGCCGCTACCAAATAGTAGCCCAGCGCCGCCGCCACGCCGGACGCGAACGCCATGGATAAAGCGGCATACGTCAGCGAATTGGGGGTGACGCCGCGCGCTGAAAGCCAGCGTCCAAGCCCAAGGACCGTGGCGTAAGTGCCACGCGCTAGCTCACTGCGCTCCCACACGCCACCGCGCAGCTTCGTGGAAACTTCGTCGGTTGGCGGCGCAAGCTCGGGCGCGAAGGCGTCGGTAGAAGGTAGAGACCCGTCCATGATTTCGTCGGCTTGGTGACTCGGGGGTGTCGCCTACATGGGACGCTACCCGAAGGCTCGCAAGCCCCTTGAGTCGCCACTCAACAAATCTTCACCCTCTGTCGACCGCAGCACTGGAACATCGAGATAGTTGAGCGGCGCTCAATAATTGAGCGCCCGCGCCCCGCGTCAGAGCGCCCCGCGTCTCATTACGCTACACGGAGCTACACGAAAGGTTCTCGAAACGGCTCAGAGGGCGAATCCGTCAGCGCCTGCCGGTCCTCCGACCAACTGCTGAGCTCTGCGGAAAGCGGGCCAAGGGCGTGCCGGTAGCGCACGAGTTCTCCACGCTCGAAGTCCACGAAGGTGAAGCAGCGCTCGTGATCGCGGAGCAGCGTGCCAGCGTTGACGATGGAGAGGGGGCCGAACGTGCGCAGCATGGGGCGATGCGTGTGGCCGTTCAGAATGAAACGGTACCGCCGCTCGAAAATCAGCTGCTGCAGCTCGGTGTTCGATGAGATTGCGTAGCCCTCGTGGTCGGGTTTGA
>JAYUYU010000309.1:0-2360 GCA_043752365.1 Myxococcales bacterium
AGGTGCGCGGCGCGCGCGCCGCTGAACGCCTCGCCCGTTTGCTCGATGTGATACGTGATGCGCTCGAGCACGGTCGTGCCTTCGACGCCGCCGTGCACGTACTCCACCGCTAGCCACGGGGTCGCGCTGTGCTGCGGGCCGTTCAGGTGCGTAGCGCCCGTGTCAACCAACCGCACCACGAACGGGCAGGGTGGGACACGCTCGTTCAACCGGCCAAGCGCCACGGCTTCCTTTTGCACCACCAGCGCCGCAGCTCGGTCCGAGTTCGCGCCGAAGGCGGGCCGCACCAACTTCACCACCACCGGTGACACACCGTCGGGCGCTTGCCGCAGCGACAGGTAGGCCGCGCCCATGCCGCCTTCGCCAATCTGCCGTTCGAGCCGGTAGGTCACGCCAGGCTGCAGCTCTGACTGAATGACCAGTCCACTGATGGACACCGGAGAGGAACTCGAAAGTCGGTCGGACATGAGGTCGGGTTCCCCCGAGAGCGCCAAGCGTCCCCACCCCTGAAGCACCCAAGACGCTATCACGGTAAGGAGCAGGCTGGCGAACCTAGCGAAATGCCGGAAATTGCCGCAAAGTTTCGGGTGCTGACGGCGATTCCAGGAAGTCACATTCCCAAGCCTTGACGCTCCCGAGGTCCGAGGGCTTATAGCGGCGCATGGCCGCCGTTCGCGACTTCATCACGCATCACTACCGTCACTTCAACGCCGCCGCGCTCATCGACGCGGCCAAGGGTTGGGAAGACCACCTGGCCAAGGGCGGCAAAATGCTGCTCACCATGGCCGGCGCCATGAGCACGGCCGAAATGGGGCTCGTGATCGCCGAGCTGATTCGCCAGGACAAAGTCCACGCCATCTCGCTGACCGGCGCGAACCTGGAAGAAGACGTTTTTAACTTGGTAGCGCACAACAGCTACCGCCGCGTGCCCAACTACCGTGAGCTCGGCCCGCAGGACGAGAAGGCCCTGCTCGAAAAGGGTCTGAACCGTGTGACGGATACGTGCATCCCCGAGCACGAGGCCATGCGCAAAATCGAGAAGAAGATGCTCGCGCTTTGGCACAAGGCCCAAAAACAGGGCGAGCGCTACTTCCCGCACGAGTACTTCTATCAGCTGCTGGGCAGCAAAGAGCTCGAGCCCGAGTACGAGATCGACCCGAAGGGTTCTTGGCTGCTTGCGGCCGCCGAAAAGAACCTGCCGCTGTTCGTGCCGGGCTGGGAAGATTCGACGCTGGGCAACATGTTCGTCGCTGGCGTGGTGCGCGGTGAGTACGGCTACCAGGTCATGAAAGCCGGGCCCGAGTACATGGGTCAACTGATCAACTGGTACAAAGAGACCGACGCCAACCATTCGATCGGGTTCTTTCAAATCGGCGGCGGCATCGCCGGAGACTTTCCGATTTGCGTGGTGCCGTTGATGGACCAAGACCTCGAGTGGAAGGTGAAGACTTGGGGCTACTTCGCCCAGATCTCCGACTCGACCACCTCGTACGGCTCGTACAGCGGCGCGCCTCCCGGCGAGAAAATCACCTGGGGCAAGCTGGACGTCGACACGCCGCGCTTCATCGTCGAGTCGGACGCGACGATCGTGTTCCCGCTGGTAGCGGCCTACGTTCTGAACATGTAAAGCCCGCGTGTACGCTCGCTCCGCGCTGCCCCAAGGCTGACGCGCGGAGCGACGTCGTGCGGGCGGCGCTCCACGTGGTGCAGCGTTCTTTACCTGGCAGGTAAGCGAAACTAAGTCAGGCGCAGGCCGATGGGCAGCTCCTCGCCGAACCAGGCGGCGCGCTCGGAGTCCACCAGGGGCACGAATTCGCGCACCGACGCCACGAGGTCGGGGGCCGCGCTGACGGATTCCAGGCGGCGTACGACCTCGGCGCGGGTCGCGGGAGAGATGTCACGAGCTCGGTCGTGGGTGACGCGCGCCAGCTGCGAGGCCGTAGCCGCGGCGGTGGGAACCTCGTGCCAGCGCTCGCTCAGCAAGTGGGTGAGCCAGGTCTCGGCGGCTCCAGGCGAGACGACGTGGTGCGCGCTGGCGTAGCCGGGGGCCCGCGCTCCAATGCGGCCTAGCGCGCTCCACAGCCGGGGATCGTGATCGCGGAAGGTGTGCTCGATCAGCCAATCGCCGAGCTGCTTGCGTCGCTCGGCCGGTACGCGTTCGAGCGAAGCCATCAACTCGAGCATCTCGAACGAAGGCTCGGCAGCCTTCAGGCTCTTGCTGCGCTTGGCTTTCAGCTCGGCCGGCGCCCAGAACGGCTCTAGCAAGCCGAGCAGGCGTGTCTGCGTTTCTTCGCGCAAGCCGGCCACCACGCGGCGCCAAGCGATCCAGAATTGTTGCCAGCCGCGAGCCTTGGCGGAGG
>JAYUYU010000310.1:0-2359 GCA_043752365.1 Myxococcales bacterium
TGGAACTACAACTACTGCAGCGCGGGCGACGCGCTAGGCTTCGACCTGCGCGCGCAGCCTGAGCTGGTCGCCCAAAATGCCACCATTGCCTGGGAAACCGGCTTGTGGTTTTGGATGAGCCAGCGCGGCGCGGGCACCCACACCCCGCACGACGCCATAGTCGGCGACTTCGGCTTCGGCGAAACCATTCGCAGCATCAACGGCGACGTCGAATGCAACGGCGGCTCCAGCGAAGGCGTCAGCTCGCGCGTCGCCTTCTACCAACGCTTCTGCCAAATTCTCGGCGTCGCATTCGGCACCAATCTGAGCTGCTGAAGCGCTCGCTGGGGGCGACGCGGTACGGCGCGGCGGCAAGAGCGGCCCGCGCTCGACTCCGAGGGCGCATTCAACGGCACCTACTGGCCGGCGGGGCAACCTTGGCTAGCCAAGGTAACGACTAGCGGGCGCAGCCGCACATCGGCCAGCGACGCCCGCTTCGCCCCGCGGCTCGCCTCCACGGCTGGCGATGACCTTTTCGATGTGAGCTCGCCCAAAGTCCTGTTCGGCGAGTAGACGGTTGTGGGCGCGGCACAGCAACGTCAAGTTGTCGGCGGTGTCGGCACCTCCGCGGGCCCAAGCCTGTCGATGATGAAACTGAAGAAACGCGCGCGCACCGCAACGGCTCCCGTCGGTCCCGGTGAACGTGCAGCTGGCACCCTCGCGTTCGAGCAGCTCGCGCCGCAAGCCCTGGCAAAGGTGTTTGCGCGGCTTTTGCTGCGCGGGCTGGTTCGAAGCCCCACTGTCGGCTGTCGACTCGCTGCGCTGACGGTTACTGGCTTGGAGTTGGCTGGCTCGCGGCGGCTTGTTCGCTGGAGGCTCAGGCGAGTCGAGCTTGCTGGCTCGCGGCGGCTTGTTCGTTGGGGGCTCAGGCGAGTCGAGCTTGCTGATCGCAGGCAGGGAAAGCAGCGCGCCAAACTGGCGTTTTTCCAGCCGTTCAATCAGCAGGTCCAGAGCCCGCTCCAACACCACCGCGAGGTCGCCGCTGGGGTTGGAGTGACTGAGCAGCTCGCCGGCCCGCTCGAACTTCCCTTTCTGGGTTGCGCTCAGCGTGAGCAAAAGTCGGTACCGACCCGGAGACAGCGGATCGAGCGCCGGCAGCTTTTTGATGCTGGTTGGCAAGTCCGCCCGAGGAAAGCGCCGCGCCAGCACTTCGCGAATCTGTAGTTTTGTTTTGCTCGAAACCTCGCCAAGCAAGTCACGATGATTGTCAGGCGTCAGAAACTCGCGCACCTCGCAGACAGCTGTCAGGTGCAGCTCGCGCCGGTCGAGCATTCCGAACACGATCGGAAACTGCCGCGCGACCCGCGCCGCCGCGATGCGCACGAACGCTTCGTAGTCGCTCAGCGCCAGGCGCTTCCGACAATAGTCGTACAGCGACGAGCACCCCAGTCGGAGATGCAAACGCCGCGCCTCCACCTCGGCCAGATGCGCCACGACCCTTGCTTCCAAACGCGCCCCCGCGCCCAACAACCCTTGCAAGCTCGCCTGCAACACGTCGTCAGAAACATCGCGCAATGCCCAAAACTCCCGCCCATTCATGGCACGAGCCTAACACGCGCATTTTCGCCTTCCTGAGTCGCGCCGCAACGCGCGATCGCGCATTGGAATGAGAACAAAGCCGCTCGCGGCGTGAAAACACGACTGCGTACGAATGCGCGCCACGAACACGGCACCGGGGCGCCACCTCCTCACTGAGCGCCGCGCCAGCTCGAAAACCCGTCAAACGATTTCGACCCGTGCAGAGAAAAACCTACGGCTTCTCAAGCCAACGCGGAGAGCGACACCAAACTCGAACCGGCGCTGGGACATCGCTGAGAGTGCCTTCCGCTTCCACAGCAAGGCCCAGCCCAATGCCTCTAAACACCTTGGCTAGCCAAGGTGAGCGAGTCTGCTTGCCCAGGCACCGAGTCCAATCGCCAAAGCGCCGCGCCGGTTGGCATTGCCCCCATGCCTCAACCGTAGCCAGCTCCGCTGGTTTTACCCGCTGATTTTACCCGCTGATTTTACCCGCTCGCTTCAGCCGCTCGCTTCAGCCGCTCGCTTTGCCCGCTGGTTCTACCGGCTCGCTTTACGCACTCGCCTTGCGCACTGGCTTTACGCGTTCGCTTTCGCGCTCGTTTGCGCACGGCTTTACGCGCTCGTTGAGGCGTGTGTCGTGCGGACAAAGTGTCTAAGGTTGCCCGAACGCAACAATTCCCTCAAACCCCCAGCGAAAACCGCCGCAAGCTGTCGCTGACCCGCTGCCCCAGAGTGCGCGGCCGAAGCCGCCCCGTCACCAGCAGGAACGAGGCAGGCGAGGCCTTGAGCAAGGCTTTGGCGC
>JAYUYU010000311.1:0-6222 GCA_043752365.1 Myxococcales bacterium
GCGGCTCCGCAAACTCGTTGTTTTCGCCAAACGAGTCGATTTGTAGCCCGGCGGCCCGCATCACCGTCAAGCCCGCCTTGCTGATCCGCTCGTCGTTGCCATCGTAGTAGACACCGCCCTTGAGCTTGCCGCCGGCGCGGCCAGCAATGATCATGGGCAGGTCGTCGGCGCTGTGGCTCATCGGTTCCGTGTGCTCGGTGGTGCACATGATCGCGCAATTATCCAGCAAGTTACCGTCTCCCTCGGGAGTGTTTCTCAGAGCCGTGAGCGTAGCCGCGAGGTTCTCCATCGTATAGTTGGTGACTTTGCGCACGTCGTCCACGGCCCCCGGATCGTGGCTGTATTCGTGGAATTCCTCCTGCTGAACGTCGACCTCACTGAACACATTGGCGGTCTGAAAGACGGTAAACTGGTAGGTGAACGCGCGCGTGAGATCGCAGGCCAGCGCCAGCGCCAAGAGCTGAGACATCGACTCGTTGCGGCCTCGCAACGGTTGCCGGCCGTTCACTGCGGGATAGTCGTCGAACGGCATGAGAGGCGTTTCGCAGGCGCCGCCAGCTGGCGGTTCGGTCAGCCTGCGCTCGAGGCTGCGGATCGCGTCCATGTGCAGCTCCAAGCGCGCCCGGTCACCCACACCCAGGCGCGGCTGAAGCTTCTGCGCGTCATCCAGCACAGCGTCCAGGATGCTCTTGCGGGCCGTGGCAACATTCTGCGCCAGCTGTGCAGAAGGGTCGGGCCCCGCGCCAAACAATCGACGGAAGACAGCATGCGGTGACGTTTGAGGGCGATTGTAGCTATCTGGACCGTTTGTAGAGGTGAAGTGCCCGGCGTTGCCAGCTTCCTTGTTCGCGTAGCCCTCTTGTACGCCCAATTCCAGTGAGTCAAAGGGCGTGAGCCCTTTCCACTTCTCTGCTGCGATGCGATCGATGGACGGTCCGAGGGCGCGGCCGTAGCCAAGGTCAGCACGCCCATCCAGCCAATCCCAAGTGCCGGTGAGTACGATGTTCTTGCCATCGTGGTGCGCCTGACCGTGGTTGGAGAAGAGCCGGGTGCCGCTCACCAAGGACACGTACTCGGTGAGGCCGGCGTCCGACAGGGGCTTGGTATGCTGCTTCAGCGCTGGGTCCCAAGCCGCTGAAGCAGCGTCGGGGAACCAGTGCTCGGGTCTCACGCCGTTACCCCAGAACCAAATCCCGACACGCTTGGGAATAGGCGCCCCTTGCGCCAACGCCGTGCCGCTGTCGTTCAGCATGCAGTCGAGCAGCGGTAGCCCGACCGCAATCGCACTGCTGGCCAAGGCGCCGCGCAGCGCCTGTCGACGATTCATATGAAAGGGACGCATTAGAACTGTCCTGTCGCGTGGCGGAACGCAGGGTGCTGGACCATGCTCGCCACGAGCTCGGGGTAACTCTTGCCGGAGGCTTGAAAGGCCGCAAGAAGCTGATCGATGGTGGCACCCTCGCCATCGGCTTCGTGCTCGATGTTGTGGGCGCTATTGTAGCGATACGCGCTGGCCACGAGGCAGCGCGCAACGTCGTTGGACTCGTGCAGTAGTTTCGCCAAACCTTCGGGATTGTCGAAAGCGACACCATCGAGCAAGCCTGTCGTGTCGATGCTGAAGCCGTTTTCGGTTTCGCGGTAGCCGCCGGCTGCGTCGAAATGCTCGAAGCTCAGCCCCACTGGGTCGAAGAGACTGTGACAACCGGCGCAGGCGGCATTCTCGCGGTGCGCTTTCAGCCTTTCACGCGTCGTCGTGGCGCCGGTGTCGGGCGGCAAAGTGGTGTTCGTGTTGGGAGGTGGCGGGGGAATGACCCGACACATCAGGTTCTGGACGACGTACACCCCGCGCCGGGTGGGTGAGCTGCTGGCGGCGTGGGCATTGATGGATAAAAAGGCGCCAGACGTCAGGTAGCCGACACGACCCTTGGGTAGCGGCGTGAGACTGAAGCCCGGCCCAGCTGGACGCGCTACGCCGTAGAAGTCGGCCAACGCCCCATCCATGTACACGCTCCGCGAGGTGAAGAGATCTAGGACGTTTCCTCCGGTTTGAAAAAGGTCGGCAATCCCCAACTGCTGCTCGGTTTGCATCGAGGCGTAGAGCGCATCCGACACGTTCGGGAAGAGCTGAGCATCCTTGGGATGAAACTCCGTGGTCAGGTCCGAGAGCCGCAAGAACTCCGAAAAAAATCGCTGCATCGCGGGCTTGGCCCGCTCGTCGCCCAGCATGCGGGCCGCGTGGGCGCTCACGCCTCCCGGAGTCGAAAGCTCGCCCGCGCCTGCAGCGTCTAGCAAGATATCGTCCGGTGTGGTTTCCCACAGCACGAACGATAGCCGCGACGCCATTTCGTACGCCGTGTAACGTCGTAGATTCGGAGCGCCGGCCACGGGTTCGCCGATGTCCGCTCGATATAGAAAATGCGGGGACTGCAGTAGCCCGGCGACCACGAATTCGAGTCCCTTCATGACGTCGCCGTCGAAAACGCTCGCGACGGAGCCGACAGCGCCCGTCCACTTGGCCAGCTCTTCGTCGCTGAGCGGGCGGCGCCACGCACGCCGTCCGAAGTCCTTGACGAACTTCGTCACGCATGGGTCCATGCTGCTGGTCGGCCTGCAGCCAACCAGGGTGTCGGCAGCGGACCCGCCAAAAACCTGAGCCGCTAGCGCATAGCCGGCGGCCTCGAAGCGCTCGATTCCCGCGCTCGAGTAAGGGTCGACAGCGGCGCTGATGGTCGTGTACCCACCGCGAGCCAGATCACCATCGAGGTCGCTGGGAAGCGTGAGCGTGTCCCCGAGCAATGCGCGGATCGAGCTCTGATACTCGCCCAGTCGCAGTCGCTTGAGCGACGCCGGCGCCGCGGTGAGCGCGGCTTCCGAGCCTTCGGTGTCGACGCCTCCCGGAGCGCTGCTCGGGGCTGGTCCGGCAGTCCGGGCAGAGCCGTCGCCACTCGGTCCGGTGCAAGCCCCCAGTAGCAGGCTGATACCGGTAAGCGCGGAGGCGGACCCCCACAACCAAAAGCTGCCAGTGAGCGGGCGAATCTGCATGCTCCCTACAAGGTGTTCGACCGGCTCGAGATCAATCACGTGGCTCGCACTTTCTTTTCCCGCGTGGCGGAGCTCTAAGCCGGCCAGCCTTGGGGCCCACTCTGCTTCTCACCGAAAGTTTGAGTTGGCACGCCCAGGGCGTTGAGTAGCGTCACGTACAGGCCGTCGCACGGGGTGTTGGAAGGAAAGGCGTAGTGCCGGCCGCTGGGAATGGCGCCGCCCGCAGTCCCGGCCACCAGCACTGGCAGGTTCTCGTGATCGTGCGCGTCACCGACGCCGCAGTCGTTGTTGTAAACCGCCAGGCTGTTGTCGAGCAGAGTACCGGTCGGCTCGACGATGCCGTCCATCTTCGTGAACAGGTAGCCAACCTGATCCATCAGCCAGCGGCACACTCTACGGTAGTCCGAGTCAGGTTCTGACCAATCGCCGGCGTGCGACAGCGAATGGTGGTTGTCGCTGGCGTCCAAGAAGCCAAAGTGCGTGTCGTTCCGGTAGCAGCTTAGCTGCAACATGATGATGCGCGTGGCGTCGCACTGCATGGCCAGCACCGCGAGGTCGGCCATGGCCTTAGCGGTCGCGGGGTAGTCGAGACCGGTTGTTGGTGCGACGCCGGGCTGGCAGATCGCGTTGCCGACTTGACCCTGTGCGGCGGCCAGTCGCACTTCGACCTCGCGGGCGGCCGTGAAGTATTGGTCCATGCGCTGAGCGTCGCTGGCGCTCAAGGCCGGGAGCAGAGCGCTGCGTTCTTCGGCCACGTAGTCGAGCACGCTGATGCTACGTGCCAGGCGCCGTGCGTTTTCTGCCGCCGTGGCGTTGGGATCGAATCCCGCGAACAGCTGATCGAAAACGGCGCGAGGTTCGACGATGGCGCTGAGTGGCTGTGTCGCCGACGCCCACGACAAGTTCTTGAGGTAGACCGGACTGAAGGGTCCGTCGCCCAGTGACTGGCCCTCACGCAGACCCAGCTGTAGCGAGGGAATGCGTGTCTGGGCGGCCATTGCTTGCGCTGCCAGCTGGTCGAACGACACCCCGAGACCAAATGCCGCGCCTGCGTCCTTGTAATCTTGATCGAGGCTGTTGCCGTGCGTGGGCTTTGGCGTAGTGCAGGTGAACGTGACCGCGACGCCAGCGCCGTGGTCGCCCGGGGTGTGGGCGCCTTCGTCGATACCGAGGCCCGTCATCACGTTGAGCTTGTTCTTAATGGACGCCATTGACTTGAGCAGCGGCGGTAGCGCGTAGTCCAGCCCCGTCGTGCTGGGGATGAACTCGTCCATGGGCAAGCCGCTGCCGCTGGCCACGCACACCAGACGCCTCGGCGCGACTGCCTCTTGCGCCCTCAAGCCGCGAGGACACAGTGATTCGAGCAGTGGCAGCCCCAGCATCAGCGCGGCGCCCGTGCCGCCCAGAAAGCGACGGCGGGCAAAACGCTCGCGGCGCGAACCATGTTGACTGAGCCCGTAGCTCAAGAAGCTCACCTTGGACATTAGAGTGCTCCTGCACGGCGATTGCGGAACGGCAGGCTCGTGACGAGACGACCCAGCACCGTGGATAGGGGGTCATCGTTGTTGGCCGAGAGGGCTGCCAGGTGCTCGGCGTCTTCCACGCCCGGCGTGCGACCGAGCGCAAAGGTGAATAGCTTCTTGGCCACGCACTGACCGAGCGCCGGGTCCTTGGCCAGGATCTCCAGCAATTGCTGCGGGGTTTGAAACGCAGTGCCGTCGACCAGTGAGCCCGTGGCGTCGATGGACATGCCCTGGTCCATGGTGCGGTAGCGACCGATGGCGTCGTAATTTTCGAAGCCCAACCCGACCGGATCGATCAGGTTGTGGCACACCGCGCACTTCGGTTGCGCGCGGTGCTGGGCCAAAAACGCGCGCTGAGTGACGTGCTCGGCAGCGGCCTCGATCTCCTGCTTCTTTTCGACCAGTTCTTTCATCACGTCGGGCGGTGGAGCAGGTGGCGGCGTGCAAAGCAGGTTCTCGAGCACCCAGGCACCCCGTTTCACCGCCGAGGTCTTGGTCAGACCCGACGTGAGCATCAAGACGCCACCGTGGCCGAGCACGCCGGGCAAACGCGTCGTCCCGTCAACGCTGACTTTGCTGAACTCGGTCGGGGTCACGCGGAAGTCGTAGTGCTGGGCGAGCGTGGCGTTGACGAAGGTGTGGTTTCCGGCCACGAGCGATTGCACGCTAGCGTTGGTCGCCAAAAGGTCTTTGAAGAACAGCGTGGTCTCTTGAGCCATCGACTGCTTCAAAGCGTCAGTCACTTCGGGGAAGACGTCGGCCTTGGGCTGGTGCGTGAGTAACGTGGGCAGCTGGAGCCATTGTGCTGCGAACACCTCCGACATCGCCGCGGCCTTGGCGTCGGTCAGCATGCGCGTGACTTGGTTGCCCAGCACCGTGCCGTCTTGCAGCGTGCCCTGCGCCGCGACCGAGAGCAGCTCGTCATCCGGCATCGAGCTCCATAGGAAGTACGAGAGGCGGCTAGCGAGCTCGTAGCTATTGAGCGGATGTGGGGTGGGTGAAGCCGGATCTGGATCCAGCTCGACCAGGTACATGAAATGCGCCGACGTCAGTACGCCGCGTAACGCCAGCTTGAGCTGCTCTTCCGCGGAGCCTCCGGCGGCAGCCTCGGTCGCGGCGAGCGCCATCAGGCGATCCACCTCGGCGGGTGCTGCCGGGCGGCGCCAAGCACGAGGTAAGAAGGCTTCCAGCGAGCTCTTGATGCAGACGATGCCTGTGGCAAGCTCGCAGGCAACCAGGCGTGCACGTTGCGCCGGGTCGGCGAAAGCAGCCTCGACGAGATCCGCTGCGGCCCCTTCGAACGCGGTCAGGTGGTTGGCAACGATGGTCTGTGGACCCGAGGCCTTGTCGAAGCCGTCGGCACCGATGTCACCGGGGAAGCCGTCGGCCGGAGTGAGGCTGGTTCCCAACAGGGCGCGCACCGTGTTGTTGTATTCCGTGCGTGTCAGGTGTCGGACCAGGCCTTGACCTATCGACTGACTGGTTGGTGCGGGAATCAGCGCGGACGTGCCGCCGGCCGAGCTACCGGCAGTGGCCCCGGTACCGCCCGGCGTCCCTGCCCCGGGCTCGGCAGCGGTGCAGGCCACGAGTCCGGTGAGCATGGAGGCCAATCCCAACGACCAAAAGCTACGGGTGCGCGGGGGAATCTGCATGCTCC
>JAYUYU010000312.1:0-6220 GCA_043752365.1 Myxococcales bacterium
CTCGCCGAGTTTCGTTCACTACGGTCCTCCGTGGGTGATCGTGATCTGACTTCGCCAAGGTCGGGCAACCTCGTGCTGGCTCGCGCTTTGCGCGAGCTCACGCTTTAGCAGAGCGCTCCGCTTTGCAGTCTCGAGCGGCAGTCGCGAGAGGAAACGCCTACGCTCGGCTTTGCGACTCCGGGCGGCTTTACGGATCCGTCCAACTCGACGCGATCGTCGTGACGTCTGGGCGCCCCCAATCAGGGCTCGCACGACTCCCGATCTCCCGATCTCCCTGTGAAAAAGCTCTCGGGCCGCACATCGCAGCCCGTCTCCGCTACAGCAGCTTCTGCAATTCGGGCTGCGAGTTGGCAGCCAACCGCTAGACGGTTCGCAGTACGCGTCGCCCGTCGCTTGACCGATGCGAGAGCTGCGAAACTTCGCGCGGCTTCTTCTTCGGCTTCGGCAGCGAGATGGCGTCCTCGTGGGTGAGCTCGCCGAGCAAATCGTAGTCGGTGGCGCTTTCGATGCGCACGGTGCGCAGCTCGCCGGGGCGCGCTTCGATGCCGGTGGGGCCGCCCGACAAGTACACGACGCCGTCGATGTCCGGGGCTTGGCCGGCGTGGCGCCCGACCATCACCAGCTCGTTCTCTTCGCTGGGGCCTTCTACCAAAACCTCTACTTCACGCCCGACGAACGCCTTCAGCTTTTTCATGCTGATCTTGCGCTGCAAGCTCATCAGCTTTTTCGCCCGGGCAGCCGCCAGCTTGGGCGCGACCTTCTCTTCCAGCTTGAAGGCGCGGGCGCTGGGCTCGTCGGAGTACTGAAAAACACCGACGCGGTCGAACTCCGCGAAGCGAATGAAGCGGAGGAGCTCGTCGTACTCTTCTTCGGTCTCGCCGGGGTGGCCGACGATGAAGGCGGTGCGAAAGACCAAGTTTGGAATGCGGGTCCGCAGCCGCTCCACCAAGTCGTACAGGCGCTTGCCGCCGTGGCCGCGGCGCATGCGACGCAGCATGCCGTCGGCGGCGTGCTGCAGCGGCATGTCGATGTATTTGACGATCTTCGGGTGAGTCGCGATGAGCTCGATGAGCTCGTCGTCCATCTTCTCGGGGTACAGGTAGAACAAGCGTACCCAGCGCAGCCCGGGCACGTCGGCGATGCGCTGGACCAGCTCCGCCAAGTTGGAGCGGTCGTCCAAGTCTCGTCCGTAGGCAATCGTGTCTTGCGACACCAAATTGACCTCCAAAATGCCGCGCGCAGCAAGGTCCTCGACCTCGCGCACGATGTCGTCGGGCTGGCGCGAGCGCTGCTTGCCACGCAGCTCGGGGATCACGCAGAACGCGCAGGTGCGGTTGCAGCCTTCGGCGATCTTTACGTAGGCGCTGCGGCCGCGCGTCGAAATGCGCCGCGGGTCGGTAGCGCTCACGACCCAGTCGGCGGGGTTACCGACCAGGATACGGTCGGCGTTGCCCTTCAGCACCGTTTCGAGCTTGAGCATGTCGCTCGAGCCCAAAAAATGGTCGACCTCGGGGAGATCGCGCGCCAGCTCTTCCGGGTAGCGCTGGCTCAAGCAGCCGGACACCACCAGGCGCTCGCAGTTGCCGCTTTTGTGCTGAGAAAGCGTCAAGATGGTGTCAATCGACTCTTGCTTGGCGGCGTCGATGAACCCGCAAGTGTTGACCACGATCACGTTCGCGTCTTCGGGATCGGCCACGTGGTCGTAGCCGGCGCGCTCGGCGACACCGAGCATGACCTCGCTGTCGACGCGATTCTTCGGGCAGCCGAGGCTGACGAAGTGGATCGTGCGTTTGCTCATCGAGCGTCCATCAAACGCCGAAAGCGATCGAACAGGTACAGAGCGTCATGTGGCCCGGCCGCGGCTTCTGGGTGGTACTGCACGCTGAAGGCTTTGTGCCCCTTGGCCTCCAAGCCCTCACTGGTGCCGTCGTTCAGGTGCACGTGCGTCGACTGCGCGACGCCCTCGAGCGATTTGACGTCCACGACGAAGCCGTGATTTTGGGTCGTGATCTCGATGCGACCGGTGGTCAGATCCTTCACCGGCTGGTTCAAGCCGCGGTGGCCGAACTTCAGCTTGTAGGTGCTGGCGCCGAGCGCGCGCGCCAGCAGCTGGTGGCCGAGGCAAATACCGAACAGCGGCTTTTGGCCCAGCAAATCTTGGATGGTCTTTACGGCGTAGGGCAGCGCGGCGGGGTCGCCGGGGCCGCTGGACAAGAAGATGCCGTCGGGGTTCAGGGCCAGGATGTCGGCCGCACTGGTGCCGGCTGGTACGGCGGTGACCTGGCAGCCAACGTCGTGCAAACAACGGAAGATGTTGCGCTTGGCGCCGTAGTCGATGGCGACGACGCGGTAGTCGTGTTTGGTGGCGGCGGGCGCGTGCCCGTCTTTCATTTCGCCGGCCCACTCCTGGCCGCGCGCTTCTTTGAACTCGTACGCCTTCTGCGGCGTCACGCGCGACACCAAGTCGAGGCCTTCCATGCTCGGCGCGGCCTTGGCGCGGTCGACCAGGGTCGCCGGGGCTTCGGTGCCAATGGCGCCGTTTTGCGAGCCGTTGTCGCGCAGGTGGCGAGTAAGCCGGCGGGTGTCCACGTCGCTGATGGCGACGACGCCGTAGCGCGTCAGGTAGTCGTCCAAGCTCTCGGTGGAGCGCCAGTTCGACACGACCGGGCTGGCGTCGCGGATGATGAAGCCCGCCACCTGCGGCTTGGAGTCGATGCTCTCCGGATCTTCGGGGTTGATGCCGGTGTTGCCAATTTGCGGCGCCGTCATCGTTACCAGCTGCCCGGTGAACGAAGGGTCGGTGAGCACTTCTTGGTAGCCCGTCATGCCGGTCGTGAACACGACCTCGCCGGTCGTTCCGCCGTCTTTGCCGTGGGCTCGACCTTCGAAGATGGTGCCGTCGGCTAGGGCCAGGTAGGCGCGTCGCTTGCTCATTTGCCGGCACCCGTGGATTGGAAGCGCAGGGCGTAGGGGCGGCTAGGGTCGAGCGCGTCGAACACGACCTTACCTCGCGATAGCGTCATCACAATTCTCGCTGTCATCTCGTGCTTCATGAACGGAGTGTTTTTGCTCTTGGAGCGCAAAATCAAGTCTTCTACTCGGTAACGTGCGCCTGGATCCACCAGAGTCAACTCCGCGCGCGCACCCTCCTTCAATGAGGGCGGCTCAATGCCGATGATGCGCGCCGGGCGGGTGGAAAGCGCGTCGAGGAGCCGGGACAGGGTGATGCCGGACTCGCCGACCAGCCCGAGCAGTAGGCCAAAGCACAGCTCCAAGCCTATCATGCCAGGCGAAGCCTCCGAGAACTCACAGTCTTTCTCGAGCGGCGAGTGCGGGGCGTGGTCGGTGGCGATGGCGTCGATGGTGCCGTCGGCCAAGGCCCGGCGCAGGGCGTCGACGTCCTCGGGCTCGCGCAGGGGCGGGTTCACTTTGCAGGCGGTGTCGTAGCCGATGACCGAGGCGTCGGTGAGCAGCAAATGGTGCGGCGTGACCTCCGCCGTCGCGTCGATACCGCGCGACTTGGCCTCGTGCAGAATGCGCACGGCGCCCAGGGTCGAGACGTGCGCTGCGTGGTAGCGAGCGCGCGTGTACTCGGTGAGCAAAATGTCCCGGGCGATGATCACGTCTTCGGCGATGCGCGGCCAACCCCGAAGGCCCAGCCTGGCGGAAACGTTGCCTTCGTGCATCTCGGCGCCCGCTGTCAAATCGTGGTCTTCCGCGTGCTGAATCACCGGAATGTCGAAGTTTTTGGCGTATTCCAGCGCTCTTCGCATGACCGCGCTGTTCATCACGCACACGCCGTCGTCGCTGACGCCCACGACGCCGGCGTCACGCAGCTCGGCCATTTCTGTTAGGTCTTTGCCCTTCGAGCCCATCGTGATGGCGGCGATGGGGTGCAGTTGCGCGCCATCGTGCTCCTCGGCGCGGCGCAGCATCAGCTCGGTCACGGCGCGCGTGTCGTTGATGGGCTTTGTGTTGGGCATCACGCACACGTGCGCGTAGCCACCGGCGGCCGCGGCGTTGAGGCCCGTCGCGATCTCTTCTTTGTATTCCTGGCCCGGCTCTCGCAGGTGCGCGTGCATGTCCACGAAGGCCGGCACCGCCCACAGGCCGCGACCGTCGATGACGCGCGCGTCCTCGGCGCCTGCAACGGCGGCTGCGGCGTTGGGGCCGATGCGGGTGATGATTCCTCCCTCGATGGTCACGTCCACGGTGGCGTCCAGGGCGCGCGCCGGATCGATCGCGCGGACGCCGCGAATCACAAGTAGGGAGGGGGCAGGGGGCACGGCGGCGGGTGATAGCACGGGCCGGACCAGCCCGGCATCCTGTGGGGAGGGGGCCTGGTCGGCAGGGCGCGGTCGCCGAAAGCTGACCAATTTTCGATGTTTACGCCTAGGTGCGCGCCTGCCTAGCCTCTAGCCAGGCGTGTTAGGCTCGATCCCGCGCATGGCAGACGAAGGCGAATCGAGTAAGAAACCGAACGCAGCCGCGCCCCGCCCCGGTGCCGGCCGCTCAGCTCCGCCACCCCCGCCCGTTCGTAGCACTCCCGCTGCAAACCCGGCCAACGTTAGGGGGAGCACTCCACCGCCACCTCCACTGCGGTCGAAGGAGCCCCCGCCACCGCCGGTGCGGTCCAAACTGCCGGTTCCGCCCGGAGTGGACCCAGCGTCAGTGGCAGGCGACGCTACCTCCACGCCCGCGCCGCTCGGCCGCAAGGCGCTGCCCGGTCCGCCGTCGATGCCGGCGCGCGCGCCCTCGCTGGGACCTGGGGCGCCCGCCGTCCGGGCTAACGAAGCAACCAAGTCCGATCCGTTCGCCTCGAAGCCAGCTCCGGCCAAGCTGCCCGGAGTCGCCGCGGTCGTGCCGCACGTGACTGTAGCTGCGCCCCGTATTCTGGAGCCGACCGCAACGCCGCCCAAGGTGCTCGATGCCACCACGATGGTGCGGCCCGATTTGCAGGTGAAGCCGCCGGCCGAGAGCGAAGCCACGCGCGCCGAAGATTTCCTGAAGCGCGCCGAGCTGGAGCTGCCGACCAAGGCGCACGCCGTGGTGCGCGCGCGCATTCGCTTCGAGTGCGGTCGTTTGTGCGAGTCGGTGCTGGGCAAGCCCGACGACGCCATCGCGCACTACCGTAAGGCACTGCTCGACAACGCGAGCCACGTGCCGTCGATTAGGTCGCTGCGCCGGTTGCTCCTCACCAAGGGCGAGTTTGGTGCGGCCGTGCCGCTGTTCGACGCGCAAATCGCCGCGACGCGCGCGACCGGGGCGCGCTCGGCGCTGCTCTACGAAAAGGGACGCTTGCTGGAGGACCGCTTGGGCCAGCGTCGCGAGGGGCGCGAAGCCTTTGCGGCCGCGCTGGAGCTGAACCCCGGCGACGCTGCTTTGCTGAAGGCCGTGGGGCGGGCGGAGCTCGGGGCGCGCGCTTGGGACGCGCTCGACAAGACCTTCGAACACAGCATTGCCGCCGTGAAGTCGGACACCAGGCACCGCGCCGCTCTGCTGGTCGAACGGGCGCGCATCGCCGAGTCGCGCCGCAAGAACTTGGGCCAAGCCGCCGAGCTTTACCAGGCGGCGCTCGATACCGATCCGCGCTCGGACAGCGCCGTGCACGCGCTCAAGCGGCTGCACTACTCGCACCAGCGCTGGCGCGACCTAGTCGGGGTGCTCGAGCGTGAGGCAGAGCAAGTCTCCGACCCCAACGCGCGCGCCATGGCGCTCTACCGCGTCGGCAGCATCGAGATCGACAAGCTTGGCAACTTGCCGCAGGGCACGCACGCGCTCGAACGCGCGCTTGGCATCGTCAAAGACGACCGGCTCGTGCTCGAGTCGTTGATGCGCGCCTACGAAGCCATGCAAAATCACGCCGCGCTGGGCAACGTGCTGGCGCGCCTGGCCGATTTGTCGCGCACGGACGCGGAGCGCATTGCGTACCTCACGCGCGGCGCGCAGCTGTACGAGGACGCGCTCAACGACGACGCCACGGCGGTCGCCTGGTACGAAAAAGCGCTGTCCTTCGATCGCGCCCACGCGCCCGCGCTGGCGGCATTGTCGCGGCTGTATGGGCGCACCAAGAGCTGGGAGAGCCTGCTGGCCATTTGCGCCGGTGAGGCCGAGGCCGCGCGCGACGCGCACCGGCGCGCCTACGCGCACGCCCGTATGGCGGAAATTCTCGAGAAAGAGCTGGGTAAGCCGGAGCTTGCGCTGACTCACCACGCGCGCG
>JAYUYU010000313.1:0-2356 GCA_043752365.1 Myxococcales bacterium
TTGAGCGCGTTGGCCACGGCATTCACCCAAGGCTCAATCTGTTCTTCGACACGGGCTACTCGTCGTGCGACCTGCCGTTCCAGCATCACTCGTGGGCCGAGCGCAATGAGCGGCAACAAGCAAAGGCCGGGCCACTGATGCAAAACGATGGCAGTCACCACGGCTGCGCCCGCGGCAGCCAACTGCGTGCCCACTACCGCTCGAGCCGACGTGGTCGCACGCAGGAAGCGTAGCTTCCGGTCAAGCCAGCTGCTGTACGCGCGCAGCCGCTGTCGCCCAAGGCTGTTCACGTCGCCAAAGAGTGCCCAGAACACGGTGAGCAGAGCGCCCGTGATGCTGACCGCCGTTGCCTGCCCCAGCCACCAAGTGAGCGCCGTCACACCGCAGCTCCGTCGTCGACCAGGCCGTGCGCCATGAACTGCGGCAAGAACGACGGAATGTAGCCGCTTGCTACGAATTCGCCTTCGATTCGGCTGCCGCCGTGCGCCTTGGACACCTTGAAGCCGTAGATCTCTCGAAGCTCGACCTCCCCATCGTCATCAATCCCGAGGACCTCGGCCACATGGGTGACGCGGCGTGAGCCGTCCGAGAAACGCGACTGCTGAACGATCACGTGCACGCTCGAAGCAATTTGCTGCCGGATGGCACGCACCGGAAGATCAAGCCCTGCCATCAGACAAAGCGTCTCGATGCGTGCCACGGCTTCCTTCGGGCTGTTGGCGTGCGTGGTAGTGAGGGACCCTTCGTGGCCCGTGTTCATGGCCTGGAGCATGTCGATGGCCTCACCGCCGCGGCACTCGCCCACTACGATACGGTCCGGCCGCATGCGCAGCGCGTTCTTGACCAGATCTCGAATCGTGTACTCGCCCTTGCCTTCCAGGTTGGGTGGTCGCGCTTCCAGTGACACCACGTGCGGCTGCCGGAGCTGAAGCTCCGCCGCATCCTCGATGGTCACGACCCGCTCGTGAGTCGGAATCGCGCCAGACAGCACGTTCAAGAGCGTTGTCTTACCGCTGCCTGTGCCGCCAGAAATGATGATATTTTTTCGGACTTGGACTGCGTTTTCGAGAAAGCGAGCCATGTCTTTCGACAGCGAGTCAAAGCGAACCAGATCCGGCATCCGCAGGGGCTCTTTGGCGAACTTGCGGATGGTGATGCACGGCCCCCGAAGGGCTAGCGGAGGGATGACCGCGTTCACGCGCGATCCGTCGCGCAGGCGGGCGTCAACGAGCGGCGTGGATTCATCAATGCGGCGCCCGAGCGGCGTGATGATGCGCTCGATGACCGCACGCACTGAATCGTCATCAGTGAACTTCAGACCAGATAGCTCCATCTTGCCGGCGCGCTCGATGAAGATCGTGTGCGGGTCGACGACCATGATTTCGCTCACATCCGGATCGGCGAGCAGCGCCTCCAGCGGGCCCAGCCCGAGCGCTTCGTCGGAGAGCTCGTGAATCAGCTGCTCTTGGATTGTGCCGTGCGGCGTCTCGTGCCCTAGATCAGCGACGATGCGCCGCAGCGCGGCCACGACCTTAGGCCGCATCACGGCGGCGTCCATGGCTGTGCGATCAAGGCCCGGCAGGTCCAAGTTCTCCAGCAATCGCCGATGAATTCGCCGCCGAAGATCGGGCCCCGCTTGAGTGGTCGGTGTGGGTCCCGTCACCGCCAAGATTGGTTCAGGGGTCGCGTCGTGCACTGACTCCGGGGGGCCGCCCGCCACGGTTCGAACGGGAACAAGCTCCGGCCCCTCAACACCGATGTGGAACCGCCCGATCTGCAGCGTGGCTCTGGTCCCCGGAACCAGGCGCGCTGCCCGTCGGAGAAGGAGCTCGTCGACCAGGGTACCGTTTGACGACGTGTCCGTGATCAGGAGCCCGTCCGGCGTCCACTCGACAGACGCATGGCGGCGCGACACGTTGTTGGCGATGAGCGGAACCGCGCTCTGCGGATCGCGCCCAATCCAAGCCGTGGAGCCGGCGTCGACCGCGATCGCCGACAGTCCGTCTGGCCCAGAAAGACGAAACATGACCTCGTGCCGAGTCATGGCTTCCTCCCTCCGGGGCCCGCATTTGCGGGCACTTTGGCGGCGGGCACGAAGTCCACGTCGTCCAGGTCACCTGAGTACTCCGTGTAGTGTCGCAAAGCGTCGCTCAGGCGCGCCCGGTCCTGCATCGAAACGGAGTCGACGACCGACGGGACGATGAGAATGACGTTTTCTGATTCGTCTTCGGTGTGGTTGTGGCTACCAAAGAGGACGCCGAAGATGGGGATCTGGCTGAGTCCCGGTAGCCCGCTCTTCGTGCTGCGTTCGCTCTTCGCGGTGAGGCCAGCGAGCACGAGCGACTGGCCAAGCTCC
>JAYUYU010000314.1:0-14791 GCA_043752365.1 Myxococcales bacterium
GTGACGTCCATGTCGCGCTGCACGAAGCGGCGGCAAGCCACTACACTGCCGGCGGGTAGCGTCGGGCTACCCACGGTTCCGAAGTTGACGACCAGCGGCAACCGGCCGTGCTGCGCCCGGTGCTCCGCAAGCGCTCGCGCCAGCCGGTAGGCGGCGTTCACTTTGCCGAGGCCGGTGTACAGCACCGGCACACCGCGTTCCGCAAACAGACCCTGGCTCTCGATCTCGAGGGCCATCACGACCAGGGGTGACGTCTTCAAGGCCCGTTCAGCATACGCCAGCCTCTCGCCAGCGCGACGGCGAAATAGTAGAGCGGAGAGAGGATGGTGATCTGTCGGTTCTTGGGGCTTTGGCTGCGGTTACTGGCGGTCTGCTGCTTGGTAACGGCTGCGGCGCTGGCTGAGCCCAAGACCGCGCAGAGGTCGATTGGGTTTTCGAATTTGGTGTTCCGGCTCGCAGGCGCCGATGAAATCGGCGTCGCGGACCAGGACTTTCGCGTCCACATTCTGGAGGACTTGCGCGGTCGCGGGCTGAACGCCGTCGGCGCCAAAAACCTGGTATTTGGCAGCGATCACGGCGGCGCGGCGGACTTGGTGTTGGGCGGTACCGTAACTGAGCTGACCTGCCAAGGCGGCAACGCTTACGGCAACGTGAGCTGTCGCATGGGCGTCGAATGGCAGGTGCTGGACGTCGCGAGCGACGTGGTGATCTACAAGGTGTTGAGCCGCGGTCGCGTGCTCGATGCTCCGAAGGAACCCACGGTGACGCTGGGCAAGCGCCTGGTCATCGCAAACCTGGCGTCGCTCACTCAGCGCGCCAACTTCCAGCGTTTGCTCGCGCCCCGAGCCGAGGCCAAGCCTACCCAAGGCTACGCCCGCGCTGTTGCGTCTTGCCCTGCCCGACGGTGCGACCTTGCCCTGCTTGCCAGTCAGAACAGCGCCTATGGCGGTAGGCGCCGACGTCTACGCGAGCGGTGCACCGCGGAGCCGTGACCTGTCGTTTTCACTCGCTCGGGGCATCGTCAGCGGCCTGCGCTTGCTGAACGGCCTGTCGTATTTGCAAACGGATGCTGCCATCAATTCGGGCAACAGCGGCGGGCCGCTCGTCACGGCCGCCGGCGAGGCGGCAGCTATCGTTAGCTTCAAGCTCGTTGGCGCCTCGATTGAGGGCCTGGCTTTCGGTGTACCGCTAGGCGCTGGTTTGAACGCCTTGGGCGTGGCTTCGGCAGAAGGTTTCACATCGCCCGAGCTTGCTTCGGCAGGCGCAGCCTCGACAGGTGCCGCGCGCAAGCTGGTCGTCGACAAGGCAGACGCGCTACCGGAGCTCGGCAGCGCTCAACCGCAGGTGCGCGATACGCGCGTGCAGGGCGTGGGTGGTCGCAAGACGAGCCCAATAGTGAAGAGGTCACTCTTCGTCTGGGGTGGGACCGCGGCGCTAACCGGGCTCGCCCTGGTCGTGGGCGTCGCGGCTTCAGGGGTCGACGACGCTCAGGGCCTGCGCAACGCCGGCCTGATCGCCACCGGGGTGGGCGGCGTCCTGCTCGGCATCGCCTTCGCGTTGCCGTAGTGCGCTACAGGGCGTACGCCGACGGCAACAGGCCGCGCTTCACTAGCACTGCGATGATGGCTTGCGCCGCCTCTTCCGGGTCGCCGCTGTCGAGCGAGACCATCAAATCGGGCGCCTTCGGCGCTTCCTCGCTCGGTTGCGGGTGACCGGGGCCGTACGCGCCGCGCTGATCACGCCGCTTGCGAGCCTCGAGCGAGGTCTTGACGTAGATTTCGACGAAGCGCTCGGGGCCCACCGCATCGCGTATCGCCAAGCGATCGGCGATCAATGGTGAAGCGTAGGCGAAAATCGGGATGATGCCCGCGTCGGTGGCGCGCCGCGCCAGCTCCGGCGTCTGCGCCGGGCTCGAGCCGTCCGGACGCACGCCAGACGACAGGCCGTCGTCCGGATCGATCACGTAGGCCAGGCGCTTCTGATCGAACAAGCGACGTTCGAGCGCGAAGGCGATGGCCGTCTTGCCCGAGGCTGGCAAGCCAGTGAGCCAAACCGTGGCGCCCTTTTGGCCTAGGCGCTCGCTCCGCTCATCGGGGCTGACCTGCGAGCGCGGACGGAACGACGTCGGCCCGCGGCTGTCTTCCTCTGCCTTTTGCGGCGCGTCCGGCAAAATCATGCCGGCCGCCACCGTGTTGTTCGACAGCGAGTCGACCAAGATGAAAGCGCCGGTGACGCGGTTGTGCTTGTAAGGGTCGAAGTACAACGGGCGGCGGCACGACACCGTGACACGGCCGATGTCGTTCAGCTCCAGGCGCGCCGCTTCGCTTTGCCTCAGCGTCTCCAGGTCGACGGTAAAAGCGACGTCTTCGATCTCGGCGCGCACCAGCTGCGTGGTGTGCTTCAACAGGTAGCTCTTTTGGCGATCCAACGGGCGCTCGCTGAGCCACACCATCATGGCGTCGAAGCGATGGTCCACTTTGGGCAGGTTGTTCGGCAGAACCAACATGTCGCCGCGGCTGATGTCGATCTCGTCGGCCAGCTTGATGGTGACGCTTTGGCCGCCGTGTGCGGTTGGAATTTCGCCGTCGAAGGTGTCGATGGCGACGACCTTGCTCGTCCTGCGCGAGGGCAACACCATCAGGGTGTCTCCCTGCTTGACGACGCCGGAGGCAATGGTGCCCGAAAAGCCGCGGTAGTTCAGGTCCGGGCGCATGACGTACTGCACCGGAAAGCGGAAGTCCGTCCAGTTCACGTCACTGGCGATTGGCACCGTCTCGAGGTGCTCGAGCAGCGTGCCGTCGCTGTAGAACGGCGTCGACGCGCTGGCGTGCACCACGTTGTCGCCCAGCTTGGCGCTGATCGGGATGAACTTGATGCCTTTGAAGCCGAGCTGCGTACAGAAAGCGTTGAACTCCGCCTTGATCGACTCGAACGGAGCCTGGTCATAGTCGACCAAGTCCATCTTGTTGATGCAGACGGCAATGTGCGGAATACCGAGCAAGGAAGCGATGTAAGCGTGTCGCCGCGACTGCGGCAGCACCCCCAAGCGCGCGTCGATCAAAATGATGGCGACGTTGGCGGTGGAGGCGCCGGTCGCCATGTTGCGCGTGTACTGCACGTGCCCTGGCGTGTCGGCGATGATGAACTTGCGCTTGGTCGTCGAAAAGTAGCGGTAGGCGACGTCGATGGTGATGCCCTGCTCGCGCTCGGCTTTCAGGCCGTCGGTAAACAGCGAAAAATCGATCTCCATGCCCGCGCGGCCAGACGCCCGCTTCACGGCAGACAGCTGATCTTCGTAGATGCCGTGCGTATCGTGCAGCAGGCGCCCAATCAACGTCGACTTGCCGTCGTCCACCGAGCCCACGGATACGAACCGCAGCAGCTCCTTCTTCTGGTGCTGATCCAGGTAACCGAGGATGTCCTTACTGATTAACTCTTGTTCACTCATGACTACTGAACCCCTCGGGCGGGGCGAGATTTTTTCACAGGGAGATCGGGAGATTGGGAGTCGTGCGAGTTTTTATTGTTGAGAGACACACGACGTAGGCCGTGACGAATCAACGCTGTGTTGAAGTTGACGATCAGACCAGCCGGCAGGGCCGTAATTCTGAGGTACGTCACGGCCTGCGCGACATGAACGAACAGGAGGGACTCGACCGATTTGACCTCGACGAGAAGCTGTCCGGCAACGATAAGATCGGCCCGAAAGGTCTGCTCGAGCGCGCGTCCCTTGTAGATCACCGGCAGCGTCCGTTGTCGTTCGAAAGGGATCCGTTCGAGGGTCAGCTCGGCGCACAGCGCGGCCTCGTAAATACTCTCGAGTAGGCCTGGCCCCAACTGGCGATGGACCTCGATGCACGCCGCAATCACACGCTCTGAGAGCTGCCAGGAAGCGTCACGCGCCATACCTGCCGATCGGTCGTGCATCACCCGAGTTGCGCCGGAAATCGCCGCACGCCTCGTGACCCCAAAATTCACGCTCGCACGACTCCCGATCTCCCGATCTCCCTGTGAAAAAATCTGGGTCCGAAGATCGGCTGCTACAGGAACTACAGTACCGGCACCAAGCATCAGAAGTAGCCTTCGCGCTTTTTCGTCTCCATCGAGCCTTCTTCGTCGAAGTCGATGAGGCGGCCCTGGCGCTCGGAGTACTTCGTGAGCAGCATCTCTTTGATGATTTCGGGCAGCGTGGTCGCGTGGGACTTGAGCGCGCCGGTTAGCGGGTAGCAGCCCAGCGTGCGGAAGCGCACCATTTCCATGCGCGGTTTTTCGCCGGGGTTCAGCGGCAGGCGGTCATCGTCGACCATCAGCAACGTGCCGCTGCGCTCCACCACCGGGCGCTCCGCCGCGAAGTACAGCGGCACGATCTGAATCTTTTCTAGGTAAATGTAGAGCCAAATGTCGAGCTCGGTCCAGTTCGACAGCGGGAACGCGCGGATGCTTTCACCCTTGTTGAGCTTGCCGTTGTACAGGCTCCACAGCTCGGGGCGCTGGTTCTTCGGGTCCCATTGGCCGTAGCGATCGCGGAACGAGTAGATGCGCTCTTTGGCGCGTGATTTTTCTTCGTCGCGGCGGGCGCCCCCGAAAGCCGCGCCGTAGCCGCCGGCAGCCAGCGCTTGCAGCAGCGCCTGCGTCTTCATGATGTGCGTGTACTTGTTGCTGCCGTGCTCGAACGGATTGATCTTGTCCGCGATGCCCTGCTGGTTGCTGTGCACCAGCAGATCGAGGCCGTGCTCCTTCGTGAACGTCTCACGAAAGGCGATCATCTCTTTGAACTTCCACGTCGTGTCGATGTGGAGCAGCGGGAAGGGCAGCTTGCCCGGGTGGAAAGCCTTCCTCGCTAGGTGCGTCATCACCGCGGAGTCCTTGCCGATCGAGTACAGCATCACCGGGTTGTCGAACTCGGAGGCGACTTCGCGCAGGATGTGGATGCTCTCGGATTCGAGCTGGCGCAGGTGGCTGAGTCGAAGCTCGACCGCTTCGGCGGGGTCGTGGGTGGTGACGGTAGTGGCGGCCTGCATGGGGACCCGGGCCATTTAGCACCAATTCAATCGGGATTAAGGACAATTGCCTAAACAGCCGAAACTTAACGCTAATTGGTGATTTTGCTTGCCTGCAAGCCGACGCAGTTCACGGCTGGCCTGATGCCTTCGGAAATGGTGATGAAGCCGCGATCCCCATCGACGAAGCCGATGGCTTCGCCCTGTGCTTCGGGACGCGTCGGGTACGTCTGGGGGGCGCGGCTGAGCGCGGTCAGCACGCTCTCGCCGTCGTGCCGCGGAAACAGGAACACTGACGAGTAGGTGCGCACCAAAATCGCCCGGCCGTCGCGCGAGATGCTGGCCGACGTGGGCATGGGGCTGCCCGGCAGTGTGGCGGTTCCGAAGCGCAGCTCGCCGAGCCAAGTGAGCTCACCGCCGCCCCCGTCGAGCTGGGCAGGGCTTGCGCTCAGCAACTGCGAGTGCCCGTCCGGCTGCTTCGTTATCATGAACAAGAAGCCGCTCGACGGGTCGATGAAGAAGGCTTCGATGTCACGCGCCCCTTGCGGGAACGAGAGCACGATTGGAAACGCTTCGCGCACCGGCAACTTCAGGTGCCGCGCCGACGACGGAACATCGGGCTCGGGGATGCGATACAGCACGGCCTTGCGGCGCGGGATGCCCATGCCGAACGAGGCGAAGTTGTTGCCGGTGTCGCCCAAGTAAATGAAGGAAGCGCCGTTGGCGCCGCGGGCGCTCGTGATGTCCTCGGCGTCGATCAAGAGGGGCACGCTTTCGAGTGTTAGCTCGGCCAGCAGCTGACCCGTGCGATTGATGGCGAAGAAACGGGGTGAGTCGCCAGAATCGTTGTGAACGAACAATACGTCCGGGTTTTTTAGGCTTTCGACCACCCCCGATACCTCGTTCAGCTGCACGTCTGCCAAGCGGCCCATTTCGGTCGGGCTAGTCGGGCAGGGGCGCGTGGTCGCCGACGCTGCTGCCGCCGGCGTGGCGCTGGGCCAGCTGGGGGGCGCGAGCGAAGCCGACGGCCGCGCCGAGCACGCTGTGCCGATTGCGATTAGGGCCAGCAGACGGCGCATGCTCAGAAACGCTGTGTCCAGCCGTCGAGCGCGGCTGTAATGCTTGCAGCCGTGACGGAGCGCAGCGTGGCCTGCGCGATCAGCGCCAGGTATTCGGGGCGCGAGACCTCGTAGGCGCCCAGCGACGCCAAGTGCTCGGTTACGAACTGCACGTCAAAGGCTTGGATGCCTGCGCGAAACAGCGTGTCGAGCGCCACGCTGAGCGCGACCTTCGACGCGTCGGTGACGGTGTGGAACATGCTTTCGGCTGCGAATAGCCCGCCGCGCCGCACGCCGTACAGGCCACCGGCGAGCTGCCCGTGGTGCCACACTTCGAAGCTGTGCGCGTGCCCTAGCTCGTGCAGCTGCGTGTACGCGAGCATCATTTCCGGCAAAATCCAAGTGCCGCCTTCGCGGTTCGAAGCGCAGGCGGCAATGACTTCGGGAAAGGCGGTGTCGAACGTGACCTCGAACTCGCCCTGGCGCAGCGTGCGCCGCAGGCTGCGGGAAACATGCAAGCGCTCGCGATCCATCAGCGCGCGCGGGTTGGGGCTCCACCACAACGGCGGAACTCCCTCGCTGTACCAGGGGAACACGCCTGAGTCGTACGCGAACAGCAACCGCTCCGGGGACAGATCACCGCCGACCGCCAGCAAGCCCTCATCGTCCGAGTCGCTCGGATCGGGGAACGTTAGAGGGCTGCCTGGGCCGAGGAAGGTCAGGCGGCGGTTGCCACGCATCCCGCTAGATTAGCGGATCTTGAAAGGAGCGTCTCTTGCCAGCGTCAGCGTGCGCTTCAGCTGGCCTGTGCGAGTGGCATGCGTGCGCGCCCGACACGCGCCGCAAGCTCCCAACGTGAGGAAACGCCCAATTTTCGATAGATGCCGGCGAGTTGGTTGGCGACCGTGCGCGACGACGTGCGGCGCGCCGTCGCGATGGCGGCGTTGGTTCGGCCGTCGAGCACGCCCGTGACGACCTGGCGTTCGGCGCAGGTCAAGCGTGGGTCCAAGCCAAAGAAGGCCTCCACCGGCAGAAACAACCAGCACAGGTCGGAGCCTCCTACCAGACGCGCGCTGCTGCCGGGTGCGGCCGCGCGCAGGCACGCTATGACCTTCACGAACTCCGCGCGCCCCGCGAAGCCGAGCTTGAGCAGGGCCGTGTGGAGCGATTCGCTCACCGTCGAGCAGGCCAGCGAAAGCTCGATGGCGACGAGCTTGTTGGGGGCGCCGGTTTCTGCGGCCCTCAGTATGCCAAGCTCGCGCCGGGTTAGCCGCACGTCGCTGGCTTGGAAGCCCAGCACCGTGCCCCCCGCCCCATCTGCGTCCCTCGTGACCAGCCGCATGCGGCCGGCCAGCAGTGCCTCTGCAAGCCCTCGTGTAGCGTCCATACGGCTCGCTACAGCACGTCGTGTGCCAAGCTTTTTGTACGGATCTCCGTACAGTTGCGCGCTACCGCGGCTTAGTGGGGGCGCCCAGAAAGCGTCGCTCTCAGCACGCTCGATGTTGCGTCGGCGGGAAGATTTTTCCGGGGTTGAGCAAACCTGCCGGGTCGAACACGCGCTTGAGGTCTCTTTGCAGCGCGATGAGCTCGGGCGATTGCTCGAGCGGCAGGTACGGTGCTTTCAAGACGCCGATGCCGTGCTCGCCGCTCAAGGTGCCGCGGAGCGCGATGACGCGCTCGAAGAGCGACGTGATGGCGCGCTCGACCGCGGGCATTTCATGCTCTTCGTTCCACAGGAAATTGACGTGCAGGTTGCCGTCACCCGCATGCCCGTAGGTGAGGGTGCGAACCCCCGTGCGCTCGCTAATTTCGCGCACGAAGTCGAGCAACGCGCCGATTTTTTGGCGCGGTACGACCACGTCTTCGCTAAGTTTTTTGCGGGTGAGCTTGCGCACGGCGTGACTCATTTCACGGCGGGCCGACCACAGCCGCTCGCGCTGGGCTTCGTCCTGCGCGACCAGCACCTCGAGCGCTTTCACGTCGTCGCACACGCCGGAAATACGTTCGGCTTGCCGCTCGACTGAGGCGGCGTCGCCGTCGACCTCCATCAGCAGCATGGCGCCAGCCGCAGGATTGATGGAGTTTCCGGCCAGGCGCATGGCCTCTAGCGTGGCTGCGTCGAGAAGCTCGATGCAGCGCGGCGAAATGCCGGCGGCGATGATGGCTTGCACGGCTTCGCCCGCTTGATTCACGTTCGAGAAAAGCGTGAGCAGCGTCATGACGCAGGACGGCTTGGGAATGAGCTGCAGCGTGGTTGGGCCAAACACCGCCAAGGTGCCTTCGCTGCCCACCAAAAGGCCTGTCACGTCGTAGCCCGTCACGCCCTTGATGGTGCGGCGACCGGCCTGTATGCGCTGCCCACCCAGCAGGAAAGCTTCGACCCCCAGCACGTAATCGCGGGTCACACCGTACTTGAAGGCGCGCGGACCGCCGGCGTTTTCGGCAACGTTGCCACCAATAGCGCACGTCTTGAGCGAGTTGGGATCGGGGGGATAGAACCAGCCTTCGGCTTCGACCGCGGCGTGCAAGTCGGCCAGCAACACGCCGGGCTCGACGACGGCGATGCCGTCTTTGCGATCGATCTCGACGATTTGGTTCATGCCGCTGGTGGCGAGCACGATGCCGCCCGCCATGGGTACGGCGCCGCCCGTGCGCCCCGTGCCGCCGGCGCGGGGCGTTATCGGCACTTCGGCTTCGCGCGCGACGGCCAGGGCGGCCAAAATGTCCTCGCTCGACGTGGCGAGCACCACCGCGTCGGGCACTTCACCTTCGGCCTCGGACTCGTCGCGGACGAAGCGCTCGCACGCGTCCTTTCCGGTCAAAACTTTCGAGGGGCCGAGTCGCTCCTCGAGCAACAATTTGGCCTTGTCGCGCGCGGATTGTGAGGGGCGGGGCACGTCGGGGCGAGAGAGGAGCACGGTTCGCGATAGGTTAGCCGAGACAGCCCCGTAGCGCTTGACTCGTGTGCAAAGCTGAGACTTTGCTTGGACATGCTGCGGCGCGCGCCTGCTTGGTTTCTGCTTGGTTTTTTGGCGTTGGCGTTCGGCCTTGGCTGTAAGGGGCGGGAAAGCGCCGAGCAAGATTCGCGGCCGCTGCCGACGCCGGAGCCGCCTGCCTCGCCTTCCGCGGCGCCCCCGCGCGAGGACAACGCAGCCCAGCCGAAGAAGCGCGCGCCGGACGAAGACGTCAAGGACTCGCCCACCAAAGTGAAGCGGCCCGCAGCCGATGCGCCCACTGCAGGTGCGGGCTCGGGCCCGACTGCACCCGCGACCACTGGCAGCGGGGGCGCGGCGGCAACGGGAACCGCAGCAGCTGCTGGGTCGCCGGCGCTTACGGTGCCGTCGGCGCCTCCGTTCGCCGCGCCGTCAGCTGCGTGCTTGTCGCGCTGCCAGGGCGCCATGCAGGGCTGCCTTTCGGCGCCGGTCGACGGTGGCGTACCCGGCTTTGGCAACCTCGACTTGTGCAAAAAGGCGTTCGAGGCCTGCCAGGGCGCCTGCAAGTAGTAGCTGTACGGATTTCCGGACAACGGTGTGCGGAGCTTCGGACAGCTGCCGTAGCGGCGGTTGTGTTAGGCATTGCAACGGACGTTGAGGCCAGGCATCGCGCGTCGGTAGAGGAATGACGGGAACAATCGGACCAGTCTGGGGGAAGAGGAAGCGGGCATCTCGAATGCTTAGAATCTCGGTCGCCACCTGGGCGCTACACGGGCAAGCGCTGGCGCAAGCCGCGCCAACGGACGCGCGTTCGGCTTCCGTCGCGGCGCTCAGCGAAGCCGCCCAACTGGCGGCGGCGGGCAACATGGCCGCTGCGTGCGCCAAGTACGCCCAGAGCTACAGCTTGGACGCGCAGCTGGACGCGCTCTTGCCCCTGGCCGGTTGCTTCGAGCAGAGCGGCAAGTTGGCCAGCGCTTACCTCGCGTTTCGCGATGCCGCCGAGGTTGCACAGCGTTCCGGCGATAACCGAGCGGCAACCGCCGAAGAGCGAGCCAAGCGGCTCCGCCCGCGCTTGAGCTACCTAACCATCGAGGTGCTGCAGGACCGACGCTTGCCCGCGCTCAGCGTCGAGCGCGATGGCTTTCGGCTGGGCAGCAGTGCCTGGGGTGTGCCAGTGCCGGTAGACCCTGGCCAACACGTGATTTCGGTGAGCGCCTATGGCTACAAGCCTTGGCAGACGACCATCGACGTCCAAGGCGAGGGCGCGGCGCCTTACGTCGAGGTACCGCTGCTCGAGCAGTCGAGTGACGCGCCGGCACCCGTTTCCGCCGTGCCGGTCCCACCGGTGGCTGCGCCGCCTGCTCCGCGCAGCCTTACGCCTCCGCCCCCTTCGCGCGCCGCAGCGGGGCGGGGCCTCACGCCGACTCGTATTGCCGGGATAGCGGCGGCTGGCGTCGGCGTCGTCAGCTTGGGTGTTGGCGCCTACTTCACGGCCAAGACGCGCAGCACGCTCGATGAACGCGACGGCATTTGTCCTTCGGGAAAGGACTGCGCGCCCGGTACCAACGCGCACCTGGCCGACCTCACTTCGGATGCCAAGGGCCAACAACGAGCAGGCATCGCCTTCTTTGCGCTGGGTGGCGCCGCGCTGGCGATTGGCGCCGGCCTTTGGTTGTTACCGAAGGCCAACGCTTCCAAGGAACACTCGACCTATCTGGTGCCGCTCGTGCAGCCGGCGGGCGGGGGCCTGTTGCTCGGCGGAAGGCTCTAACCGTTGGGAGCCGCGGCCGCGTCGTCGGGCGCGTCGCCGATCACGAGTGGCTGAATGCCCAAGCGGCGCTCGACGAGCGCATGGCAAAGGTAGACGAGCGGGGTGAGGCCGAACGCGATCAGAATCTTCAGCCCGTAGGCGGTATAAATGATGTTCACGATCTCGCTCGTGGTGCGCTCGCCTGTCCATGCCACGAAGGTGATGGTGATGGTGTCGATGAGCTGGGACACCACCGTCGATCCTGTCGCACGCAACCACAGCAGCTTGTTCGACGTGAGGCGCTTCAGCAGATGAAATACGCCGATGTCGACGAACTGAGCGACCAAAAAAGCGCACAGTGAAGCGACGATCATCCGCAATGAGCCGAGGAAGACGTTGTTGAACGACTGCTCGTTCATGTTCTTCCAGTCCGCCGCGCGCGTGAAATCAGCGAAGGGGACTTGAGCCGCCGCGTAAATGATCGCGAACGCAAGCACGCCCATGCCAAAGCCGAGCAGCGTGATGAAGCGCGCCGCCCGCTTGCCATAAAATTCGTTCACCACGTCCGTGAGCAGAAACGTGATCGGAAAAGGCAGCATGCCGACGGTGGTCGTGAAGGTGTGGCCGAAAATCGTCCACTGCACCAATTTCCCGCCGATGATGTCGCCGACCACGAAGCAGGTCATGAAGATGGCCGTCAGCACCAAGAACAGCTTGTGGCGTTTGTCCAAGAACATGGGGCGCGGCGCATCCTACACCTTTCCATGCGGCAAAATGGCTGCTATGGCTGGCTCAAGTGATCGCGCTCGGTATCGACCCCGGAACTCGTCGCCTCGGCTGGGGAGTCGTATCGCGCACCGGCAATCGCCTGCTCCACATCGCACACGGGGTCATCGAGCTCGATGGCTCCGAATCGATAGCGTCGCGCCTGGTCGAGCTGGAGGGGCAGCTCACGCGGGTGATCGCCGACCATCGCCCAACCGTGAGCTCGGTCGAAAGCTTGTTCTTCCACAAGGACGCGCAGGCGGCGGCAAAGCTCGGTCACGCGCGCGGCGTGGTGTTGCTGTGCTTGGCCCGCGCCGGCATCCCCATCGCCGAGTACGCACCTGCCAAGATCAAGCGCACCATTGCCGGCTCCGGTCAGGCCGACAAACGCCAGGTTGCGCTGATGGTGCGGGCTGCGCTTTCGCTCGACGGCTTGCCGCCCGCTGACGCCGCTGACGCGCTGGCTATCGCCATGACGCACCTGCGTCTGGGAGGCCTGCTCAACGCGCTCGAGGAGGCCGGCGGCAAGGCCGGCAGCGGCGCCGCCGTGGACAGCCGGGCTCGCGTTCTGCTGGCGCTGCTCAGCAAGAAACGCCCGCGTCGCGTTGTGCCGCGCCGGCGTGCCTGAGCTGGTGCGCAAAAATTGTAATTGATATTAGGGGGTTAGACGCGGGCGACCTGGCGGCCTCCCGCCAACTTGAAACTCCTGTGTAGGGGAGCAAAGCTTTGCCGCGTTACAAGCGTAGAAACAAACGGCCCGCTTCTCGGGTTTTAGGTATTGCCATGAATCTTCGCACCTTCGCCGCTTACGCCGTCTTCGGTCTCGCTTTGCCGCTCGTCACGGGCCCATCCCAAGCGGATGAAGCCAAGAAGGTCAAAGTCGCCCCCAAGGCCGCGCCGCCCGCCGCTGCAGCGCCGGCCGCTGGCCTGACCGCCGACCAGATCGTCGATCGGGTGCAGTCGTTCTACGACAAGACCACGACTTTCAAGGCGGGCTTCAAGCAGCGCTACATCGTCAAGGCCTACGATAAAACGAAGGACTCGGCCGGCTCGGTCATCTTCGAGAAGCCCGGCAAGATGAGCTGGCGCTACAGCACCAACGGCAACCGCGTGGTGTCCGATGGCCAGCTGATCAAGATCTACGAAAAAGAGAACAAGCAGATGTACGAGCAGCAGCTCGCCAAGACGCAGTACCCCGCGGCGCTGTCGTTCCTGACCGGGCAAGGCAAGCTCAAGCAAAACTTCAAATTCTCGAGGCAAGACTCGAAGCAAATGAAGTTCGAGAGCGGTTACGTGCTGGCCGGCGATCCGCTGCAGCCCACGGCCGCCTACGAGCGCGTGTTCTTCTACGTCGACGCCCTCACGTATCAGGTCCGCCGCGTGCTGATCATCGACGCACAGGGCAACCGCAACCGCTTTGACTTCGTCACCAGCGAAGTGAACACCAAGGCGCCCCAAGGCGAATTTGCGTTCACGCCGCCGCCCGGTACGCAGGTCATTCGGCCCTAGCGCGGCGCTAGAGTTGACGCTGCGAACGGGGCGCCCGAGGGTACGGCGGCTTGGTTCGGCTATGCTTTACTTCGGTTAGTGCGCTGCTCGCCGCGTGGGTCTGGTCTTCTGCGGCGCGCGCCGAAACACCTGTGACCATCACGGTGCAGGGCGATGCGCGGCCCGAGGGCGAGCTGGCGAGCGAGCCGTTCGTGGCTTCGAGTCGTGTCACGCGCGAGCGGTTGGCGGCGCCGGGGGTGCGGGCGCCGGAGGTGTTGCGGTCGGAGGTGGGGGTGCAGATCGCCGAGGCGGGCGGGCTGGGGGCGCCCGCGACGGCTTCGATTCGCGGCGCGACGGCGGCGCAGACGCCCGTGTACTTGGGCGGGGTGCGGCTGAACGATCAGGTCGGCGGCGTCGCAGACCTGTCGACGATTCCGCTTTGGCTCGTCGAGCGCGTGGAAGTGTACCGCGGGAATGCGCCGCTTTTGGCCGACGAGCTGGGCATCGGCGGCGCGATTTTCTTCGAGCCACGCCGTCCGAAGCGCAACGAAGCGGCAGCAGGCGCAACGCTCGGCAGCTTCGGTACGCGCGCTGGCTTTGGCTATTTTGCCTTGGGCGACGACGACGCCGGCGTGTTGGTCGGGCTCTCTGGCGAGCGCGCCGACAACGACTATGGCTTTACCGACGATCGCGGCACGCTGTTTCAGACGGCGGACGACGCCAAGCGGGCGCGCTCGAACGCCGACAGCCGACTGCATGACGCTTGGCTGTTGGCGCGGGCACGCCTGAGCGACCGCGCGCGACTGGAGCTGACACTGAACGACGTCTCGCGCGAGCAAGGCGTGCCCAAGCTGGCGTTGGTGCCATCACGCTCTGCGCGCGCTCAGCTTTCGCGCACTTTGGCGGCGCTCAAGGCGCGGCTCGCTTTGGGCGAATCGGGTCGCAATTTGCTTACGCTGCGCACGTCGCTGCTCGAGGGTTCGACCAAGCTGCACGATCCGGAGCGCGAGCTTGGCACCTTGACGGCCGAAACAGAGCTTCGCGGCCGCCGCGCCGAACAGCGTGCGACCTTGGAGTTGCCATTGGTCGAACGGCTCACGTTGGCGCTGGCCGCCAACGGCCACGCCGAGACCTTGGCCCGCCAAGACGGCGCGGCGTCGTCGGCCGCGCAGGCCAGCGCGCTTGGCGGGCTCACGCGCGTCGACTGGAATTTTTGGCGCAACGCTTCGGTTTTCGGCCTGTTGGCGGCGGAATGCCGCAGGACCGAGGCCGGTGGTCGCAGCTGCGACCACTTCGAGCCCACGGGGCGCCTGGGTGCGGGCTGGCGCGGCCAGGGCTATACGCTGTTTGCCAATTTGAGCCGTTACCAGCGTCAGCCAAGCTTGGGCGAGCTGTACGGCGCGGGTGTTTTGGTGCGCGGCAACGCTGACTTGCGCCCAGAGCTAGGGCTTTCAGCCGACGCTGGCGCGCGCGGCTTGCTGCGGCTGGGAGCCTGGGCGCTGCACGCTGAGTCGAGCATGTTCGTGCGAGGCGCGAGCCAGTTGGTGACCTACGCTCGTGCGGCTCAGGGCTACGTGGTGCCGGTCAACGTGGGGCGCGCGCGTGTGGCCGGCCTGGAGCTCGGCTTGGGCGCGCGTGCGTTCGACCACTTGGAAGTAGGCTGCAACGTCACGCTGCTCGACCCCCGCGATACCACGGCCGGTCGCCGCTTGGACAATGACTTTCTACCGTTCATGTCGCGGCTGGTGCTGGCTCCTCGGTTACTGCTGACCACGGGCGAGTTGGCTAGTCTCGCGC